>DALYNO010000155.1:0-8292 GCA_031975295.1 Anaerocolumna sp.
AAAAGTTTCATCAATCATTTCAGAAAATGGAACACCTTTCGAGATTAATTTACCCGCTATTTCCATTGTTTTCTGAGTAGTGTTGGAGTGTTTAAATACGCCTGTATCATGGATAATGCCCATATAAAGAGATTTTGCTATATTTATATCTATGCATTCTTCTTGAAATAAGTCAAATAATACTTCGCAAGTTGAACTAGAATCAGCAATGACATGATTTACATCTCCAAAGTTCGTATTGCTAATATGATGATCAATATTAATTGTTTTCTTGGCAGTACTAAAAAAATCTTGCGCAAAGCCAAGTCTATCCATACTTCCACAGTCTAAGGAGATAAAAACATCATACAGTGTATTGTCTTCATTCCTCTGTTTTACTTGAAATACATCCTCGGATATTCTAAGTTTTAGTGGAATCTCTTCCAAATACAAATCAATTACCGTATCTTCTGGCATTACATTTCTAAGGTATCTATACATTGCCAGACAGGAGCCAGCACAATCACCATCCGGTCTAACATGACCTGCTAATCCAACGCTTTTTGCAGATCCAATTTCCCCCAAAAGATTCATAAACCTACCTCCCTTTATTCTATTATATTCATTTTCATAGTTGACAAGGACTTTCTTAATTCATTTCAATTCATATAAGCTGGCAAGAGTTATAAAACTTCTTTATCAAAATCCAATTGATCTGTAGAGTTTGTAATAAATGAACTAGATAACTCTTACCAACTACTGAATGAAATCTATGCTGTTATTATCTTAAAAAAATTACATATTGTCAACTTACTCTTTTGAATCCTCATCTTCGTCTAATTCTTCGTCTAATTCCTCGTCAGCATCATCCTCTGTTTCTGCATTCATATCTTTATCTTTGTTCACTTCATTAATTAAATGAGACATATTAACACCATATTCTATGGATTGATCCATTACAAAAATTAGTTCTGGTGTATTTCTTAAATTTATACTTTTTGCAAGCTGTCCACGTAAATATGGTGCCGCACTTTTTAATCCAGCAAGTGTACTTTTTTGAGATTCTGCATCTCCTAATACACTCACATAAACTTTAGCATGTTTTAAATCCGGCGCAACTTCTACAGCTACCACGGAGGTCATCGGATTAATTCGTGGATCTTTAATTTCTCTGTTGATAAGTGTACTAAGTTCTTTTTGTACTTCTCCGTTAATTCTTGTGTTCTTAATACTGTTTTTTCTCATATTTACACCCATTGCATACCAAATATATGGTATAGCCACAAAAAACTGGAAGAATCAAACGTGGCTTCTTTCTATACTTATTTTCTTCCAATATAGCGCCAAACATAAAATTGGTAAGGCTCTATGTGCTAATGTATCAGGCACACTCTATTCTATGCTCTTGTAATTTATGCTATAGTAATCTGTATTATATACTTTAGTATTATAACAATTTTCAGTAGTTATAAACATTTATTCGAGAAAAACAACGCCATAATACGCTGCATGATAACACCGACATTATGGCGTAAGTTTAATGGGTAAAATACCCGCTAACTACTTATAAAGTTTAGAATATAACATTATCTTGGTACTTCTTGCATTACATATAGTTCAACTATATCAAATTCTTTCAAATCATTGAATTTTTCAAATACAAGACCACATTCATATCCTGATGCAACTTCTTTTACATCATCTTTAAATCTCTTAAGAGATGCAAGAGCACCTTCAAATATCAATTTACCTTCTCTTGTAATTCTTGCAAGGCTGCCTCTTACAATCTTACCATCAAGGACATAGGAACCAGCTATAACACCAAGCCCAGAAGCTTTAAATACCTGCCTTACTTCTGCATGACCAATTACTTTTTCTTCAAAGACAGGTTCTCTCATTCCCTTCATAGCAGATTCAACATCTTCAATGGCATTATAAATGACACGATATAAGCGTAAGTCTACCTTTTCACTATCCGCTCTGTCTTTAGCAACATTATCTGGACGTACGTTAAAACCAATGATAATGGCATTGGATGCACTAGCAAGATTAACGTCAGATTCATTGATGGCACCAACACCACCATGAATAACACGAACCGCTACTTCTTCGTTCGTTAATTTTAATAAGCTTTGTTTCATAGCTTCAACAGAACCTTGAACATCGGCTTTGATAATAATATTAAGGTCTTTTACATTACCAGCTTTTATCTGTGAGAATAAACCATCTAAGGATAGTTTAGCTTTTGTATCAGATAATAGTTTTTCTCTGCCTTGTGAAATATAAGTTTCAGCAATGGTTCTTGCTTCTTTTTCTGTATCTGTTGCAATAAATATTTCACCTGCATCAGGCACTTCATTTAAACCTAAGATTTCTACAGGAGTGGAAGGTGTTGCTTCTTTTACTCTTCTTCCCTTATCATCCATCATAGCTCTTACTTTACCATAAGATGAACCAATTGCGAGAGAATCTCCTACACGAAGGGTTCCTTTTTGTACCAGAATTGTAGCAACTGGTCCACGGCCTTTATCTAATTCCGCTTCTATAACAATACCTCTAGCTTTACGGTTAGGATTTGCTTTTAATTCATTTAACTCAGAGGTTAATACTATCATTTCAAGAAGGTGTTCTATACCTTCTTTTGTATGAGCTGATACAGGTACAAATATGGTATCACCACCCCAGTCTTCTGCAACTAATTCATACTCTGTTAATTCTTGTTTCACTTTTTCAATATTTGCACTAGGTTTATCAACTTTATTAATTGCTACAATAATTTGAATACCAGCAGCTTTAGCATGGCTAATTGCTTCTACTGTCTGTGGCATTACACCGTCATCTGCAGCTACTACTAAAATTGCAATATCAGTAGATTTAGCACCACGCATTCTCATGGAAGTAAAGGCCTCATGTCCAGGAGTATCCAGGAAAGTTATCTTTTCACCGTTAACTTCTACCACATAAGCACCAATATGCTGTGTAATACCGCCTGCTTCACGACTGGTTACATTGGTTTCTCTGATGGCATCCAGTAAGGATGTTTTACCATGATCTACGTGACCCATAACACAAACTACCGGAGGACGTTTTTCTAAAGTTTCTTCTATATCGTCTTCTTCTTTTAAAAGTTCTTCAATAACGTCAACTTTAACTTCATGCTCTGCAATAATCTCATATTCAATTGCTATTTCTTCTGCTTCTTCAAAGCTAATCTCTTGATTTATAGATACCATTTTACCAGCAAGGAATAGTTTTTTTACTAAAGTAGCAGCCGGCATCTTCATCTTATCCGCTAATTCTTTGATGGTTAAGATATCTGGAATAATGATTGTTTTAATATCATCTTCTTTTGACTGGGCATTCTGAATTGGCTTTGGTTTAATAAATTGACCCTTCTTTGGAATTTTGATTTCGTCCAAAGTCTCATTTTCATAGGTCTTACTATAATTAGTTTTGGTATTTTTCGCATTCTTTGTACGATTATTTCTGTTATTCACAGATTCACTACGTGACATTCCTATTGGTGCATCAAATTTCTTTGCACTGGAATCATTACGTGGACTACTGCTTCTTTTTCTAGCATCAACGTTATCGTCTTTATCTTTGTTAGGGCCACCAAATCTATCATAATTAGGTCCGCCTTGACCGGATGGTCGGTTATTATATCCACCACCGCCATACTGTCCTGTTCTATTTTGGCCTGAATTGTTATAAGGTCTTTGACCACCATTACCACCACCATTGTTATAAGTCCCTGGGCGTCCTTGGCCTGCACCAGCAGGTCTTTGACCTTGGCCTTCATATCCTGGGCGGTTGTTATTATTACGGTATTGGCCATTCCCCTGACCATATTGACCAGCTGGGCGATTTGCACCATTAGCGCCATTACCCTGGTATCCTCCCTGTGAACGATTCTGTCCATATTGGCCTTGGCTCTGATTATACTGACCAGCTGGACGATTCTGTCCATAAGATCTATTCTGACCATCCTGGTTATAAGAAGAATTCTGACGATTGTTGTATCCACCTTCACCAGCCGGTCTGTTTCCCTGATAACGATTTGTTCCATCTCCAGATGGTCTGTTTCCCTGATAGCGGTTTCCATCTCCGGATGGTCTGTTTCCCTGATAGCCCTGACCTTCTGGTCTATTGCCTTGGTAACGATTTGCTCCATCTCCAGATGGTCTGTTTCCTTGATAGCCTTGACCTTCTGGTCTATTGCCTTGATAACGATTCGCGCCATCTCCAGATGGTCTGTTTCCTTGATAACGATTTCCATCTCCGGATGGTCTGTTTCCCTGATAGCCTTGACCTTCTGGTCTATTGCCTTGATAACGATTTCCATCTCCGGATGGTCTGTTTCCTTGATAGCGGTTTCCATCTCCGGATGGCCTGTTTCCCTGATAGCCTTGACCTTCTGGTCTATTGCCTTGATAACGATTTCCATCTCCAGATGGTCTGTTTCCTTGATAGCGGTTTCCATCTCCGGATGGTCTATTTCCCTGATAACCTTGACCTTCTGGTCTATTGCCTTGATAACGATTTGCTCCATCTCCAGATGGTCTATTTCCTTGATAACGATTTTGTCCCTCTTCTGTGGAACTATTATTTTGATTACGATTTAGGTTTTCTTCTGTTTGTTTTTCCTGCATAGAATAACTGTTTTGTCCTTCCCCTGTTTGTCTTTGTTGCCAGTTGCTATTTTGACCATCCCTGCTAAATGCATTAGCTGGTTTTTGATTGTATCCACCTGCTGGGCTGGTATTTGTTCTATTCTGGGTAGATTGACTTGCACCACTTCTTTCACCTGATGGCTGTCTATTAATATTTTCAGCTTTTACAACAGTTTCCAGACTTTGTTTTTCCACATGTTTTTGAGGTTTAAAATGATTCTTAACCATAGCAATGGAAGAGTCGTCAATGCTGCTCATATGGCTTTTAATATCCATACCTTTTTCATTTAAGTAGGAAATAATATCTTTACTGTGTTTATCCATTTCCTTTGCTAACTCATATATCTTTATTTTCGCCATACTTACTACCTCCACTTTGTGCGATTTCCTGCATTTTCATACATTCATCATTGCCTAACATGTTCAGTTGCTTTTCTACCATATCAGCCAAGCCTTTGTCTAAGAGTACCAAGGATGCCCTAAACTCTTTTCCAATTGCATGACCAAGTTTTGTTTTTTCACCAAAAAAGTAAATCGGCACTTTATAGTAAGTACACATATTGGTAAACATTTTCTTTGTGTTATCAGATGCATCCACTGCAACTATCACAAGTTTTGCTTTACCATCTTTCACCGTGGTTTCCGTCATAAACTCACCACTTTTTATGGTTCCAGCTTTCGCTGCTAATCCAATATAAGATAATACTTTTTTACTGATATTAAACTCGTTTGAGATATTATTTTTTTCATAACTCAAGTCCACTCAGCTCCCTTTCTAGTTCCTCATAAACTTCACGAGGAATGCTCACCTTTAAGGAACGTTCCAGACCTTTGCTTTTAACCGCTTTTAAAAGGCATTCACTTGATTTGCATATGTATGCTCCTCTGCCGTTCTTCTTACCGGTAGCATCGATAATGATATTTTCCTCTGGTGTTTTAATAACTCGGATCATTTCTTTTTTTTGTTTCATTTCCCCACAGCCAATACACTGTCTGGCTGGGATTTTTTTTACGCCGCTCATATAAATACCCATGCCCTTCCAAATCTAGACGCCTCGCCTCCGGCACAAATTTGCGTATGAAATCCTCTTTATTTCACACTAAGACTCCCATCCAAATCCTTCAGCCTGAGACTCGCTTTTAATGTCAATTTTAAATCCGGTCAGTCTGGCTGCAAGTCGTGCATTCTGTCCTTCTTTACCGATAGCTAAAGATAACTGATAATCAGGAACGATTACCTTAGCGCTCTTTTCACCTTCTTCTACAGTAACTGCTACAACTTTTGCAGGACTTAGAGCATTTTCTATTAAAATTGCAGGATCATCACTCCAGTTAATTATATCGATTTTTTCACCCCTGAGTTCATTAACAATTGCATTTACTCTTGCACCGTTAAGACCTACACAAGAACCTACTGGATCAACATCTGGATTATTGGAGTATACTGCCATCTTAGTTCTGGAACCAGCTTCCCTGGAAATACTTTTTATTTCTACTGTTCCATCTTTTACTTCTGTTACTTCTGATTCAAAAAGTCGTTTGACTAATTCTGGATGGGTTCTAGATACTGTAATTCTAGGACCTTTGGTTGTATCCTTAACTTCAAGTACATATAATTTAATACGTTCAGTCGGTCTAAAATGCTCGGATCTAACCTGTTCATTTTCTGTTAGTACAGCATCCACTTTACCAAGGTTAATACTAACATTATTTCCTACATATCGTTGTACAATACCAGTAACTACATCTTTTTCTTTGCTATAGTATTGATTAAATAATACTTTTCTTTCTTCTTCTCTTATTTTTTGCACAACAACTTGTTTCGCCTTTTGAGCAGCAATACGTCCAAAGTTCTTAGGAGTTACTTCTACATTAACTAAATCCCCGATATCATTTCTAGGGAATTTAAGTCTTGCTTCCACTACACCAATTTGGAGTACCGGATCAACTACAGTTTCAACAATTTCCCTTTCAGCATAAACACTTACAGCACCAGTATCTCTATTAATGCTTACTCTGATATTATCTGCTTTGCCAAAATGATTTTTACAGGCCGCTACTAAAGAATTCTCCATAGCTTCTAGTAAAATTTCCTTGCTGATATCTTTTTCCCTTTCGATCTGATTTAATGCATCAATTAACTCTTTATTCCCATTCATTTTCTGTTAATCCTCCTCTAACTTAATTCTGTGAAAGACAATCTGTTAAAAATCAAATGCCAAACGGATTAGGGCAATATTCGATCTTACTATATCTATTGTTGTATCATCTTCCATTGTCAATGTTATTTTATCATCGTCATACTCGGATAAAATACCTGTAAACTCTTTTTGCTTCTCTACCGCTTTATAAAGTTTAACTTCAACTTCTTTGCCAAGGCTTCTCTTGTAATCTTTTTCTTTTTTAAGCTGTCTTCCAAGTCCAGGTGAACTTACCTCTAAAATATAAGCTTCTGGGATAAAATCATGTTCATCCAATATATCACTTAAAGCACGGCTAATTAATTCACAGTCATCCACTGTAATTCCGCCCGGCTTATCAATATATGCTCTTAAGTACCAATTACTGCCTTCTTTTACAAACTCCACATCAACTAGTTCAAAATTATTTTTACTAATGATTGGTTCTAATAACTTTTCTGTTTTTAATTCATATTCTTCTTTTTTTGCCATATCTCCTCCGTATCAACACATCATCACATTGCTGTAAGTTGTTGATTTTGAACAAAATACAAAGAGTGGACTTTCGTCCACTCCTATCCATCGCATTTATACATTACCTTTTATTAGGTTATCATAAAACATTTTAAAAAGCAAGTGTTATTTTATTTTTTTCCAACTAATTGGTTATCTCCTGTGAGCTAACTCCTTAAGAATGTCATTCCAGTCAAGGTTACATTCTGCCATAAGCACCATCATATGATATAAAAAGTCAGAAATCTCATACTTAAGTTCCTCTGCATCCGGGTTTTTAGCGGCAATAACCATTTCTGTTGCCTCTTCACCGCACTTTTTAAGAATTTTATCAATTCCTTTATCAAATAAATAGTTTGTATAGGAACCTTCCTTTGGATTTTTCTTACGGTCTATGATTACATCATATACTTCATTAAAAACTGTAAGAGGATTTACACTATCATATTCTTTTTTAACAAGACTGGTATAAAAACAAGACTTGTTTCCAGTATGACATGCTGGGCCAACCTGTTTCACTTTGGCCAGTAAGGTATCCTTATCACAATCCAGTAATAATTCTTTTACATATTGATAATGTCCAGAAGTCTCACCCTTGATCCATAGTTTGTTTCTACTTCTGCTAAAATAGGTCATCATACCGCTTTCTAAGGTTTTATCAAAAGCTTCTTCGTTCATGTAGGCAAGCATAAGGACTTCACTGGTTTTATAATCCTGCACAATTACTGGCACCATTCCATCACTATTTAATTTAAACTGTGAAAAGGAAAGATTACTTTCATAGAGATTCACCTCTATGCCTTCTGCCTTTAAAAAGGACTTTGCATTATAAAGACCTTTATCTTTGAAAAAATCAGTAGTGATTCCATGAACATTTTCAGGTTCCAATAGTTCAGTTATATCGTTTTCCATAAGACTATCACAAATATAAACAGGGAGGGGAAAAT
>DALYNO010000156.1:0-8292 GCA_031975295.1 Anaerocolumna sp.
AAAAGTCATTACTCATATAAGTTGAAAGATTCAGCCTATATAGCTATGTATTGACTTTTTGACAAATTTTAGTAAGGTATTAAAGAAATGGAGGTAAATTCTTGATTAATAAAAGAACTAAGGCTGCGAAAGTTAGTTTACGCACCCAATTTAAAAATAAAGGAAGTTTATTTGTTTTTTACATTCCGGCAGTTGTTTTTGCTATTCTATTTTCTTATATACCTATGATGGGTTTGGTTATGGCATTTAAAGAAAATCCAAATCTTTTTGGCAGCAGTTCTGCCATTTCAGGTATTCTTGATGCTGACTGGGTTGGTTTTGACAACTTTAAAAAGATATTTAGTAAGCCAGAAGTAATTAGCGCATTACGTAATACACTTATCATAAGTTTACAAAAGATAGTGATAGTTTTTCCCATACCTATTGTACTGGCAATTTTAATTAGTGAAATGAAAGGTAAAATTGTTAAAAAAGGATTGGAATTCACCATGTATCTTCCATACTTTTTATCCTGGGCAACTATCGGTGGAATATTTATTGCTATATTAAATAAAGAAACTGGCTTGGTGAACAACTTACTACATTGGCTTGGACATGAGAGAATACCCTTTGTCACCAGTAATAGCACGTTTCGATCAATTATGGTAACAACCACAGGATGGAAAGATATCGGCTGGAGTACAATTACGTATATAGCAGCAATTACAGCGCTGGATCGGAACCAGATAGAGGCCGCTAAAATTGATGGTGCAAGTAAATGGCAGCAGATTAAATATGTAACAATTCCTGGTATTATGCCAGTTGTTGCAGTTATGTTAATTCTTAGAATTGGTGGAATTATGAATGCTGGATTTGAACAGATATTTGTATTTTATTCACCATTTATACAGGAATCAGGAGATATTCTTGGTACCTACACCTATCGTTTAATACGACAATCTTCCTTAATTCCACAGTATGCATTATCAACCGCAGTAGATTTCTTTAACTCTATGGTGGCGTTAATATTAGTACTTAGTGGTAACTTGGTATCTAAGAAGTTTTTTGGAAAAGGAATCTGGTAGAAGGAGAAAGCAAAATGAATAATTCAAAAGTGAAAACCCTTACCAAAGCTGATAAATGGAAACGATTGCTTCATATTACCATGTTAGTATGTATAATCCTTTCACTAGGAATCCTTTTGGTAGAATTTATTTATGCGAAATTAAGTGAAAGGGCAGTTTTTAACCTTGACGTAGCATTTGCTGTTATCTGGATATTCTTTTCTATAGAGAATATTGTCAGAGTAATGGCTTTCAAAGAAAAAGCAGATAAGATATATTATATTAAATTTGAGAAGGCTGAAATCATCTATTTTGTGGTGTCTTTAATTGTGATTCCTTTATCATTTTCCATAGCACCTCTAAGAGTCCTAAGATGGATTGGTTTACTAAAACTACCAAATGTGCTAAGACGATTTAATGATGAAAAAACATTTCAGATTATTGCCAAGATAGTAGCAATCCTTCTGATTTTATTTTTCCTAATCCCATTTTTAAATGTAATAGCAGTAAGTTTTTCATCACCGGGCCAAATCATTAATATATTACCCAAGAAATTTAATATGTTTTCTATTAAATATGTATTAAGTGATATGGCATTCTTAAAGTCCTTCGGCAATTCCATATTTATTACAGTAGTAGGTACGTTAATATCCGTTATTTCCATGTCCATGGCTGCATATCCTTTATCAAAACCAGATATGCCACTTCGTAAAACAATGATGATGTTTTTTATGATTGTTATGCTATTTTCAGGCGGTATCGCTCCTAATATCCTTTTAGTAAATGCCCTTGGACTTACAGATACAATTTGGGCACTTATATTTCCCTCTGTTGTAATTGTTTATTATTTGTTGTTACTAAAAGGCTTCTTTGAAAGTATACCTGCTGAATTAGAAGAATCAGCTAAATTAGATGGTGCTTCTAACTTTCAAATACTTTGGAAAATAATTATGCCAATTGCTTCACCAATGATTGCTACAGTAAGTTTCTTTACAATCATTACTTATTGGAATAATATAAATAATTCTATTTTGTACATTACTTCGAATCAAAAGCTTTATCCTGTTCCTATGTATATCAAGAACTTTTTAAGTCGTGATCCAATGGATGTAGCCCAATCCATGCCAGGGTTATTACCATATTGGGATAATATAAAGATGAGTTATATTTTATTCTCTATTGTACCAATCGTATGTGCTTATCCTTTTATATTTAAATACTTAAAAAATGATGTATCTGCAGGGGCTGTAAAAGGCTAACAGGTGTAGGTTGAAAGAAAATATAAGGAAAGAAAGGATGCCACACTATGGAGCTATCAACTTAATATAGGTGGCAATAGGCGGGAATTAAAATGAAATATGATATAGCCATTATAGGCGGGAGTTTAGGTGGTGTACAGGCTGCAATAAATGCAGCGAAAGCAGGGAAAAAAGTGTATATGTGTGAAGAGACTGATTGGGTGGGAGGACAACTCACATCTCAGGCAGTCCCTCCTGATGAACATAAATGGATTGAAAAATTTGGTGCTACAAAGAGTTACTTAGACTATCGTAGGGAAGTAAGAGACTATTACAGAAATCTTCCAAATATTAGTGAGGAGTTAAAGAATAAAGAGCATTTTTGCCCAGGCAATTCATGGGTATCAAGGGTTGCTCATGAACCTAAAGTAGCTCTTCATATTTTGAATTCTTACCTTTTACCCTATCTAGAAAATAAAACACTTGAAATAGACTATTATACTGTAGCCGTTGATAGTGTAGTAGTAAATGATGAAATTTCTATGGTTACAGTGAAAAATACAAAAACCAATAAAACAAAAAATATAGAAGCATCCCTGTTTTTAGATGCTACCGATTGTGGTGATTTATTACCAATTGTTCATGCAGAATATAGGACTGGAGCGGAAAGTAAAGATGAAACTGGGGAGTTTCATGCACCAGAAATTGCTGATCCATACGACATGCAGCCTATTACCTGGGTTGTTGCATTGGAACTGAATCCAGAAGGGTACGTAAAGATTCCCAAGCCAGAGAAATATGATTTCTTTAAGAATCTAGATGTACCCTATGATGATAACAAATTACTTAGTTGGTATGTACCCGATGCCGAAACACAGAAAAAGGTTCAATTTTCCATGTTTGATAATGAGCTGGCAGATAAACCCCTGGGATTATGGAGCTATAGAAGAATAATTGACACCAAAAATTATAAAGATTCCTCTATAAAAGAAGTTTCCCTCATTAACATTCCTCAAAATGACTTTAGTTTAGGTGCTATTTATGAAGTGGGGAATGCAATAGAGAACAGGCAATTAGCAAAAGAACAGGCAATGTGTATGGTCTACTGGCTGCAAAATGATGCACCTAGAGCAGATGGTGGTTTTGGATTTCCAGTAAGCTTACGTCCAGACATAATGGGAACAGAAGATGGAATTGCAAAAGCTCCCTATATAAGAGAATCCAGAAGAATCCTTGCAGAAAAAACCATCTGTGAGCAGGACGTTAGCAAAAGATTTAATGAAGTACCTCCTACAGTAGAAGATTCAGTCGGCATTGGACATTATGCAATTGATATTCATTTGACTACAATGTCCCATTCCTTCTTCTATGACCCTACCCATCCTTTTGAGATACCCTTATCAGCAATGATTCCAGTAAGAATTAAGAATTTAATTCCTGCATGTAAGAATATTGGATGTACTCATTTAACCAATGGATGTTATAGACTTCACCCGGTTGAATGGAATGTTGGAGAAGTTGCAGGCTTATTAGCAGCTTATGCAATTGATAATAATTTGACGCCAAAAGAGGTACGAGAAACCAAATTAAAAGAATTTCAAGCAATATTAGTAAAAGCAGGTATCTCTCTTCATTGGGATTTTGATAAAATGTAAAATGAAGTAAAATAAAAATAGTTGAAAGATTAATTTTTCAACTTAAGAATGTCCGCTATAACAGACAGAGAGGTATTATCATATGAAAAAGATAGTATTATTACCGTTAGATGAACGTCCATGTAATTATGATTTTCCATATAAACTATTTAACTGTAATGAATTTAAGGTTATAAGACCAGAGAAGCTTGGAGATAAAAAGCAGGCTGCGAGCTTAAATGATATGAAGCAATTCCTATTAGATAGTTGTAAGAACGCAGATGGATTGGTTATTTCCATTGATACCCTTTTATATGGTGGTTTAATACCCTCCAGATTGCATCAAAGCACAAAGGAAGAGATCGGAAACAGATTAGAACTTATCAAAACTTTGAAAGAAAATAATAGGAACCTTAAAATATATGGATTTCACTGTATCATGAGATGTCCGAAATATTCATCAAATGATGAAGAACCAGATTATTATGAAGAATGTGGCAGTGAAATCCATAGAATAGGTGAATTGGAACATAAGCAAAAGCTTGGATTTGATCATAGTGAAGAACTTAAGGACTTATACCACCAAGTGAAAGAAGAGTACCTTACGGATTATATAAACAGGCGAGAATTAAACCGTATCTTTAATTTATTAACTCTTGATTATGTAAAAATGGGTATAATTGATTTTCTAATTATTCCGCAGGACGATTCTGCTAAGTATGGTTTTACTGCTATGGATCAGGAAGTAATCCGCAGGCAGATTAGAGAACAACAATTACAAGATGTGGTATTCATGTATCCTGGTGCTGATGAAGTTTCTATGACATTACTTGCCAGAGTCATGAATGAAATCAATGGCCGAACACCCAAAGTGTTTGTGAAATATGCATCTATCCATGCACCATTCTTAATTCCAGCATATGAAGACAGATCTTTAGGAGAAACAATGAAGTATCATATTCTAGCAGCGGGTTGCACAACCATCCAATCTCCTTTGGAAGCTGATCTGGTTCTTGCAATCAGTGCTCCTGGGGGTGAGATGTTAGAAGCCTCCGTACAGCCAGTAATGAATCATAATTATGATGTGGAAAGAAATATAACAGAGTTTGTATTATTTCTAGAAGAGCAGATAAGAATGGGAAAACCAGTAGCCATCGGTGACAATGCATTTGCCAATGGTTCAGATTTAGAACTGGTAGAACTTTTAAACAAAAAGAATTTACTTTTAAAAGTTGCCGGCTATGCTGGTTGGAATACATCATCTAACACCATTGGAACTGCATTAAGTGAAGGTGTTATATATCTGTACCGGGGAGATTGTAATGAACATAGAAGTTTCTTAATAGAAAGGTATCTGGAAGATGCAGGTTATTGCGCCCAGGTTCGCAAATTTGTAACTCAAAATAAGTTAGATGACCTTGGATTTCATTACTTTGATGTAAAAGAAAAAAATGGAGTTGTAAGTCAAATGGTACACGAATTACTTGTAGATTTTGCACAGACAAAACTATGTTCTATTGCCGATAATATTCAGATTAATTCGGTTCATATGCCCTGGAGAAGAATGTTTGAAATAGGACTGCATGCCACATATAAAGATAGCAAAGATTAAACGAGTAATATGGATAGTTATGGAATCAATTTCTATTGTAAAAAAATACAATACATAGTAAAATTAAGTAGAAATTGGTTTGACTTAGGGAATGAAACAAAAGATATCATTCATATTACTTTTACACTGGAGGTCAAACTATGGATAAAAACAACGAGGTTTTTACCAAAATTAAAGGTGGGTTAATAGTTTCATGTCAGGCATTAAGTAGTGAACCTCTTTATAGCTCATATATTATGTCAAGAATGGCTTTTGCAGCTTATCAAGGTGGAGCTTGTGGGATAAGAGCTAACACACCAGAAGATATTAAATATATTAAAGAAACGGTGAATTTGCCAATAATAGGTTTATATAAACAAGTTTATAAGGACAGTGAGGTATACATTACTCCTACAATCGAATCAGTAGATGCTTTAATGGAGAGTGGACCAGACATTATAGCAATTGATGCTACCAATCGTGTTCGCCCTTTTGGTTATAGTTTAGATGAATTCTTTCATAAGATAAGGTCAAAATATCCGGACATGCTATTTATGGCAGATTGCTCCTGTTTAGCAGATGCCATACATGCTGAGAAATTAGGATTCGATCTTATTGGAACTACGTTATATGGATATACAAAAGAAACACAGGGTGCAGAACTTCCGGGTTTTGATTTAATGAAGGAAATTCTCCAAAATGTTACAATACCAGTTATCGCGGAAGGTGGAATATGGACACCAGAGCAATTAAAATCTGCCTTAGATACTGGTGTATATGCGGCAGTAGTTGGTACAGCAATAACCAGACCTATGGATATAACCAAAAGGTTTGTCAAAGCAATAAATAGATAACAATAGTAGGAGTGTATATAATGAGTGGGATTTTTGGAAGGATCGAACAAAATTATGAGAAGTTTACGAAATTAGAGAAAAGGGTTGCGGATGTTGTATTCGAAAATCCTCAAAAAGTATTATACACTTCAATTACTGATCTGGCAGAAATGTGTGGAGTTGGTGATACAACGGTATTTCGCTTTTGTAAAGCACTGAAATTAAATGGCTATCAGGATTTTAAAATGTTACTGGCACAAGACATTGCTAATAGCAATGGAGTAAACAATATATTAGCTGGTGCAATTGATCTTGAAGACGATGTAAAAACTGTATGTGAGAAGGCACTGACAACAAATATTGCTGCCTTAAACGAAACATTTAACCTTCTTGATTTTAATGCTGTATCAAAAGCAGTTGAATTAATGTCTTCTGCTAAACGTATACATTTTTTTGGCATGGGTTCATCAGGATTAATTGCCTTAGAGGCTAAGCATAAATTCATGAGAATTATGCCTAATGTTGAGTTTGTTTCTGATTGTCATATGCAATATATGGCTGCATCACTTCTAGGCGGCAATGACTTAGCAATCTTCATTTCTTACTCCGGTTCTACTAAAGATTTGATTGAAATGCAAAAAATAGCAAAACAGAATGGCTGTAAAACTATATGTATAACCAGATATGCAAGATCTCCTATCACAAATTTTGCAGATTTAGTTTTACAATGCGGATCCAATGAAGGTCCATTAGATGGAGGTGCCTCCTCTACAATTATGGTTCAGCTATATATTATTGATGTATTATATTTGCAATATTTTATCAAACATAATGATGTATGTAGAATTAATAAATCCAAAACCACTGAATCCATATCTTCTAAATTGTTGTAAAACAAACAAATTTATAAAAGGGTATGTAAGGACATAATTTTAATTAAAAATAGTAGTATAAGTGAAAGGTATAGTATATATGAGTTTAAATAATAATATGAAACATATCAATGGACTCGTTGTTGAAACCTCATTTGTATATGATTTCATTAGTTATGGAGAGACAAAACCGATTAATTATATTAATCCGGATCATATAGAGGATGTATTGCATAAGGGAGAAGGAGTCCTGTTATTTACAGAGGGGAATCCTGTTCATCTTTTCAAAGGCTTTGAACAAAACCTTGTTGTAGTGGTTGTAGACAGTAAAATGTCAGTAACTAAAGTAATTCATAATGTATCTAGTGACACCTCCAATAGATTTGATGAAGCTATAGACATAACGCTAAAGGATGGTAGTTTTGCAATTGTAGGTTATGATCCTGATGAAACAGGTCTGGGTGAATTTTTTACAGATAAATTCAAGTCTGGTGATGTCATTAAATTAAAAATCGCTGATAAACAAGTATCGATACAAGATATACTTAAATTATCCGGACAAAATGTGCATTTGTCTGCAAATTTATCACTCATAACCAAAGATATTTATAGTACAATAGAAACGGAAACTAAAATACAAGGGTTTATTGACAATCCATCCCTTCCAGCCTATGGTTTACATATTAAGAGATTTAATCAAATAGGTGAATTGGTTTTCGAAAAAAAACTAAATATAACCGAAGAGAAACAATATAAATTTACAGAAGAGGTTCTTTTGGATGAAGGGGTAAACTATATAGATCTGGATTTGTTAGATGATAAGGAGAAACTAAATAATGCTACAAAGAGTCTTATTATCTTTCGAAAATCCAGAGTACCAATGAATCAGCAAAAGCATACCATCATGTGGGTGGAGCAGTTTGTCAATGCACAGGCATTAAACAGTGTAGAGAAGATGGAAAGCATGATAAATACTGCAAAAGAAGCTGGTATTACAGAATTTGCAATTGATGTAAAAGGCTGTGAAGGTTTTACTGCATCTAAAAAGACTACCTACAGTAATGCTCCTTATATGCCCGCT
>DALYNO010000157.1:0-8264 GCA_031975295.1 Anaerocolumna sp.
CAATCCGTAAGTATCAGGGGGCAAATTACCTTTTGACCCTGGCATCATAATATATATATTTAATTCAACGTTTCGTTACTAACTAGATAAAATATTCAATGGATCTCTCTGGAGTGTTTCTAACTCTAGTATTATATAGCAGCATTACTTCTCTGCCATCAATCTTGCCAAAGGAATAATTTTTTTCTGATTCTTCATTAAAAACATCCATTAACACTTTTCGATTCATTTTCTTTGGGTAACCTTCTATTTTTAAAACCTCCCCATTTTTGAGAGGTTTTTCCCATTCATAGGGATCGAATATACACAAATAGTCTTCTTCTATATCTGTTACTAAGATATAATGTTCACTGCCGCCAAGCCATACTCTGGCTATTGCTACACCTTGCTGCTGGAGGCATTCTATTATCTTACTATTCTGATGGATACGAACGTTTTCATCTCTAAGCATTTCTGTATATATAGGAAAATTCTTAGTTTTACCAAATTGGTTAAACCAGTTGGATAAAAATTGCATAGCCATCCTTGAGGTGCCGCTTTTGCCATATTCACCCTCATTATCATATGCATCCAGTGTATAGACTGAAATTGCCCTTATAATATCTGGAAGTATTTCTTCTCTTTCAAATAAATAACGCATGGCATTTAATAATGTTGTAGGTCCGCAATCGTATTCTGAAGATTGATAACTCAATTGATTTTTCACGGCAAATCACCCTTTCTGCTTTCCAAGATGTATTATAAATTAGGTGGTAAATCTATAAATTATATTTATTATATACGATAATTCTTTCATTATAAAATGTTATTTTGTATTTTATCAAAATGAAACGAAAAATATGTTATAATGTCTATTATTATAATACGTTCTTCCTTCCAAAAGATGCATCTTAAGTTACGAATAAAACTGCCAATACTTAAAGCCAACTGTTTTATTTAGAAGTAGGGTCAAATGCATCTCTTAAAGCATCTCCTATAAAATTAACACTGATCACTAAGAGTATAATTAAAAGACCAGGTGGTATCCAAAGCCAGAATTTCGTAGTTAATACAGACAGAGATTGGGCACCGTTTAGCATATTGCCAAGACTTGCCTGGGGGGGTAATATACCCATACCAAGAAAGCTAAGTGCGGCTTCATCAAGCATGGACAGACCAACCACAGAGGTTGCATAAACTAATATGGGAGCAACTGTTCCAGGAAGTATTTCAGAAAACAGAATATATCTTTTTGGCATTCCTGCAACTATATCTGCTTTTATAAAATCAGACTCCCTAAGTGATAACACATTTCCCCTTACTAATCTTGTAATACCCGGCCAGTCTACGAAGCCAAGTATTAATATAATGTTTAATAAGCCTGGTTTAAAAATTGCCGCAGATACCAATACCAATAGAATATAGGGAAAGGACATAACCATGTCTGTAAAACGCATGATAACCATATCTATCCAGCCGCCAAAGTAACCTGAAATCAAGCCTAAGATAACACCCACTACTGTAGATACAGCTGTTGCTGCAAATCCAACTAACAGAGATATTCTCGTTGCATATAACAACCTGCTTAGTACATCCCTCCCCACCTGGTCGGTACCAAGAAGAAATTCTTTTGAGGGCGCATCTGAAAATCCCCCTACTACTTTATTAGGATCAAAAGGTGCTATCAGTGGAGCAAATATTGCTCCTATTAGAACAAAACCAAGAAAAATTAAGCTTGCCACAGCTAGTTTATGTTTGAAAAATCTCTTTGCCACAGTTTTTGAATAACTGGATTTATGAGTGGATTCTACTATTTTCTTATTCTTCTTTTTCATTTATATAACCATGCCTTTCCATAACCTGCAGACTTTAAGCCCAAGCTTTAAATAGCTTAAGAAATTATAAATCAGAGTATCCATTACTTAATATTCTATAGTTGGATCCACTAAAGCATATAAAATATCAGTAATTAGATTTGCCACAAGTACCACAAGAGCTGAAATGAAACAAACACCCATAATAACCGGATAATCTCTGTTAATAATAGCACTCATTGTCATAAGTCCCAGTCCTGGCCAGCTAAAAATCTGTTCAACAATTATGGCTCCGCCAAATAGCATAGGTATTTGCATACCGAATACCGTTATGATTGGCAGCAATGCATTTTTAAGTGCATGTTTGTTTATGACCAGAAATCTGCCGATTCCTTTTGCTTTTGCTGTTCTTAAATAGTCTTTTCTTAATATTTCAAGCATGGCACTTCTAATATACCTAATATTATTTCCTGCCATGGATACTGACAGAACTGTCACCGGCATAATCATATGCTTCATAATATCAAGCACACTTGACTTTGCTCCAAGTGTTGACATTCCACTAGAAGGCAGCCAATTTAATTTAATAGTAAAAATATAAATTAATATTAAGGATAGAAAAAATCCCGGAATGCTACTTCCCAAAAAGGATAAGGTTACCACTGTATAATCCCCTGCTGAGTATTGTCGAATGGCACTGTAGATGCCTGCTGGTATAGAAATGAGCATACTTACAACAAAGGAACTTCCCATTAGTAACAGGGTAGGTCCTATATACCCGCTAATCATTTGCCCAACCGGTTGATAATTCTTAATGGAATAACCTAAATTTCCTGATAAGAGCTGCTTAAGCCACTGAAAATATTGGATATAAACCGGTTCATTAAGACCCAAGGCAACGCTCTTAACTTCAAGGGCTTCCTGTGAGATTCGTGCTCCCTGAATCATTTCTAGGGGACTGCCAGCCATACTCATTATAAAATAATCAATAATCGTTATGCCAAGTAACACCGGAATGGCAATAAGAATGCGTTTTATAATATATTTTAACATTTAGATCTCCTTACCACTGTTTAAGAAACGATGTTATTAACATGATTTATAGTTACTGGACAGGCCACCAAATGAGTCTTATCCTCTCCTGTTGGTTCCAGTGGTGGAACGTTAGTTTTACAGGATTCTATTGCATATGGGCACCTTGTATAAAAGGAGCATCCACTTTTTTTCTCAGTGTTTAATGGTACTTCTCCTTGTAATATAATCTTTTCTCTGTTTTTAACAGCAGGATCAGCCACAGGTACAGCACTATATAAAGCTTTTGTATAAGGATGAATTGGGTTAGTAAATAACTCTCTTGCAGGTCCTATTTCTACTATTTTTCCCAGGTACATTACTGCAATGCGATTACTTACATAAGAAACCGCATCCAATCCGTGGCCAATAAATAATAATGTAAGGTCCAGTTCCTTTTGCAAATCTTTTAAAAGATTAAGTACCCAGGCCTGAACAGAAACATCCAAGGCACTTACCGGTTCATCACAAATAATCAAACGGGGATTCAGTGAAAGTGCTCTTGCAATACCTATCCTTTGCCTTTGACCTCCAGAAAATTCATGGGGGTATTTCTCCAAAGAATTCCCAGGAAGTCCCACCAAATCCATATAGTACTCTATGTCTTTTCTTATACTTTCATTTGTGCTGAGTTTATGATATAACCTTGGAGGTGAAAGTATATCAAAAATACGTTTTCTAGGATTTAGAGAAGAATAGGAATCTTGAAACACCATTTGTATTTCTGTTCTAATCTCTTTCATTTCCTTTGAAGTACTGTGATTTAACACGCGTCCATCGTATATAATTTCACCCTGTGTAGGTTTCTCTAGTGCTGCCATAGTGCGTCCAATGGTTGACTTACCACAGCCAGACTCCCCCACTAGGCCAAGTGTCTCTCCCTTATATATCTCTAAATCAACCCCATCCACTGCATATACTTTTCCAACAGTATGTGGGATTATTCCTTTTTTTATAGGGTAATGTTTCTTTACCCCCTTTAGTTTGACTAGAGGCAGTTTATCGTCTATCACAGTTCCTTCCTCCTCCTACTTTCATGGTATACTATTGACTACCGGGTATATATTCAGCTTTATGACATCGAACGAAATGACCTTCTTTTAATGCTGTTAGACTCTGTTCTTTCAGACATTCCGCAACTGTATATTCACATCGGTTAGCAAACCGGCATCCTTTTAAGTTATAATAATTTTCAGGCACTACACCTGCTATTGGTATTAACTTACTATCACCAATATCTTTTCTAGGCATTGACTTTAGTAACGCCTTTGTATAGGGATGTAAAGGTTCATAAAATAACTCTGTAGTAGTCGCTTCTTCCACAATCTGACCACCATACATAACGAATACTCTATCCGTCATTTCTGCAATAAGTCCTAAATCATGGGTAATTAAAAGAATTGACATAGCAAGCTCATCTTTTAAGCTTTTTAACAGATCCATAATTTGTGCCTGTATCGTAACGTCCAGTGCAGTGGTAGGTTCATCGGCAATGAGTAGTTTGGGAGTGCAGGTTAATGCCATAGCTATCATAACTCTTTGCCTCATACCCCCTGAAAGGGTATGAGGATATCGTTTCATAATATCTTTTGGATCAGGTAACCCTACTCTTTTTAATAAGCTTATGGCTCTTTCTTTGGCTTCTTTTTTACTCAATTGCAGATGAGTTACCATAGATTCTATCATTTGATTTCCAATGGTGAATACTGGATTTAAGCCAGTTAAAGTGTCCTGAAAAATCATACTTATTTCATTTCCTCTAACCTGATCTAACTCTTTTTCAGATTTATTACTTAGTTCCTTATCTTGAAAGGTAATCGTACCACCTATTACTTTTCCACCGCTGCCAAGTATACCCATAATAGACATAGCTGTTAAGCTTTTACCAGACCCGGACTCCCCAACAATTCCCACCACTTCACTCTCGTTAACCTGAAAACTTATTTTATCCACGTAGGTCTTTTTCTCTTGATTGGATAAGAATGCTGTTTCTAACTCTCTTACCACTAATATAGGTTTCATTCTGTCACATCCCAATCTTGTATTTGAATAAATGAACCATAAACATCTGGGGTGGCATTCACAAGTCTTTTATTAACTGCCCCCATAGCACTGATAATGTAAGCAGAGATCATTGGCACATCCTCTTTGGCAAGGGAATTAATTGTATAGTATTTTTCTCTAATTTCCTTGATATCACTGGTAGCCTGGGTATCAAGTAAAGCTTGTGAAATAGTATCATTTGCATATCCAGTCCAGCCGTCTTTTGATAATAACCAATTGATGTCTGGGTATGGATCAACTGGTGCATAGGTATATTGAACTGCAAGTATATCAAACCCTTTGCTGCCGGCAGTAGACATTAGAGTTGCAAGGTCAACTGTGTGAACCTGAACTTTAATTCCTATTTCTAAAAGCTTTGCTACAATATAATCAGCCACTTGTGTAAAGGTAGTGTCACCACTATTTACATAGAATTGCAACACTTTTTCTGTATCATATCCATCTGCTTTAGCAGCCTCAACTAACTCCTTGGCTTTCTCAGGATTATATTCTGTTGGTGTTACCCTTTCATCATAAAATGGACCAGCACTGGATAGGAAACCATCTACAATTTCACCTTTTCCATTTAAGAAGCCGTCTAGGATTGACTTTCTATCAATTCCTAATAAAATTGCTTTTCTAATTCTTGCATCAGTAACACTGTCTGTATTAAAAAACATGGATTGATTGGTAACAGGGGCACCATAATTAACTGTAACGTTAGTAAGTGCTTCAACGCTTTCATAATCCTCTTGCAGAATATTTCCTGTAGTCTGTTGTACAAAATCGATTTCTCCTGCTTGAAGTCCAGTTAATAATTGAGCTGAGGTTACAATCTTAATGTTTAATTTATCTATTTTAGGAGCTCCTCTAAAGTATTTATCATTGGCTACATAAGATACAAAATGCTGCAGGTCTACGGCTGTTGCTTGGAAAGGTCCATTTACAACTGTAGGCGCATTAAACCAATCGTAAGAAGCCAACTCTTTATCGGAAACATCTTTTAATATATGTTTCGGAAGGGTAAGGATATAGCGTCCATAAGTATTTTCAAATGTTGTAAGTGCCATTTTATACTTAGCGGTAAATTGAACAGTTTTGTTATCCAGTGCTTTCACACCTGCTATCTCAGTTGCTCCTTCTTTAACAAACCCATCCTCTCCAATACCTTCAAAGGCATATAAAGCCATACTAGCGTTTGCCAGAGTAGGACTTGCTAGTTTTAAAACAGTAAAAACCACATCATCTGCAGTCACTGGTGTTCCATCAGACCATACAGCATCTTTATTAAGATTTACTGTAAAATGAATGTTATCCTCTGTGGTGATAGAGGAAGCTAACATACCCTCAAATTCCAATTTGCTGTTTAATTCCACCAATGGAAGAAACTGCATGGCAGTTGCATATTTAAGAATCTCCGTTGCATCCATTAACAAAGGATTTATACTTGATAGTGTATCTGTCATACCGATATTCACTATTTTTTCTCCTTCAGTACTCTCTGTTTTTGTTGTATTTGCTCCATTTCCACAGGCTGTAAGAGATAATGTTAAAACAATTATAAGTAAAATTGATATGAGTTTCTTATGGTTCAATAAGTTCATATTCCACCTTGCCACCAAAAACTATTGTATGTAGTGGCTTATCCTTTCCTTTTATGATTTATTTAGAATTATATTACAGAAGTATATTAACTTACTTGGTAAAAATGTACTCCTGCCTATAAAATCTATTCCTTTTATAATATTCACTCTATTCATATTAGTTTACTATGAAATATAAGTTTTTCAATTTATTTTACTCTTTGTATGGTTTTTTGTCAATCTATAATAGATAATAATACAAGTTTCCCATCCATTTCGCAAGCCTAAAATGGCTGCTCCCTATTTTTGTGATACAAAAATAAAAAGCCGGCAGAATTCCTCTGCCAGCTTAATTTTTATCACAGAAATTAATTCCTTACATACTGAAAACATAAGGATATGATTGATTGTTTCTTCGGATATTTTTGTGATAATCCCAATCGATATGCTGTTACCGGTTCACCATGGTGATTCTGAAACACCACTTTTTCAATTGCATGCTGGAATAGATTATTATCATAGGTTAGAATCAAATTACCAAATCTACCCCCAAACTGAATCGTTCCATCTGACCTGAAATCTGGTAAAAAATAGCTGATAAACCCTTCTTCAATGGTTATCTTTTCTTTGGCCGTAATTATATCCTCCAGTATTATATTGCCTTGTGTCATATTCGTATGAACGCTGCGATTAAAACTTATAAGTTCAGGCAAGACATATAATAAAGCTAGTTCCATGGAGATACTGGCACTATCTTGTTCTTTCTTCACATCAATTATCCTGCATTCCTCTTTGGTTGAAACTTGTTCCATGCCTTTCATCAATGGTAGATTATGATATCTTGATCTAGTCTGAACAAACTCATATCTTTTATCACCAAAATAATCGGCTGTATAAGGACCTGCTCCAAAATCAGTGATAAATTGTTCTCCCTCCACAGATATCACAAAGCTTCCTACATCATTATGATTGTGCTGTTCTTCATTATTTCCACCCTTAATTGCAAAAAAGCGACCTTCACTTCTTTGAATCAACCATTGTTTATTATTCAGATATGCCGTTTCCTTATTTAAACTTTTATGAAATATCTGCCCGTTGGTCCACCATAAGTTTCTGCTTATATGGGCAAAACGGTATCCATTATCAAAATCTAATGGTGTTACCCTGGTAATGACCGGAGTATTTACACCATATTCCTCATGAAGATAAGATAATAGTCCAGTAGGTACCATAGCTCCTGCAGAAACATCTGAAAATGGAACATACGCCTTCTCATCCATTTGTACAATGGAAGGAAACCCAGCAATGGTTTTAATCTTTTCTGTTACTTCTTCTGTTCGTTTATAAGCTGAATCAAGTTCTTTTCTCATTGCTATATAATAAATATAGTAACCAAACCCGTACACCCAATAACCAATGCCCTCTTCACATGCCCCATCACTTCCAAAACTCGCCAGATAATTTACAAGGCCATGTTCAACTTTATTTAGCAATGTATCTCTTATATCGCCCTCAGTCATAAGTAAAGCAGCCATTCCGATGGAACCGCAGCAAACAGAACACCAATTACTGTTCACCGTTTCCCACCACCAGTCAGTTGCAAGAAAGGGTTTAAATATTCTTTTATCTATTGATCTTTCAATATGACTTCTTAAAAAGGGATGTATGATTTCACCATGTAAGGATACTACTTCTGCCAGTGCAGCACCCGTTTCAGCACCAAACAGGTCAATTTGTGTACATGGATCCAGGGTAAAACCATTCTTATCCTGTG
>DALYNO010000158.1:0-8245 GCA_031975295.1 Anaerocolumna sp.
TTTTTGATTTGTGCAAATTGCCATCGTAATATAAAAAGTAGGGCATTTATCGGGCAACTCATAATAATTACAGTGATGTTATTTAAACGATTAAGTTTAATTAATATTTGAATTAACAAGTATAATGAATTAAATTTTTCCATTTTATGTAATAACTCGGCAAGTTTTGCTTAGTTTTAATACAATTACATAAAGTTTAGGCTGAATCAAGATAATTTCATGTCTTTTTACAAAAATATTACACATATAAAACTTTAAATTTAAAAGATAAATATATTTTTTTTACAATACATCAAAAAAAATATTGCATTTATTATATATTAGTTATATAATACAGCTATACTTAATCGTTTTAGTTAGTCAATGTACACATTTTCTAGCGCAAACACTAATATTGTTAACATTAGGAGGACTCTGCATGGTATCCATGAAAGATATTTCCGCCGCATGTAATGTTTCTGTTGCTACTGTAAGCAAGGCATTGAACGGACATAAGGACATAGGCGCAGACACAAGAGTGATGGTTCAAAAAATTGCTAAGGAGATGGGTTATTTCCCAAATTCTTCTGCTAGAACATTAAAGACTAACCGAAGTTATAATTTAGGTGTTTTATTTATTGATGAGGCAAGAAGTGGTCTGACTCATGATTATTTTGGTACAGTACTGGAATATTTTAAAGTTACTGTAGAAAAGCAAGGATACGATATCACTTTCATCAGTGGCAGTAAACAACGTAAAGATAAGATGTCTTATCTAGAGCATTGTAAATACAGAGGTCTTGATGGTGTGGTAATTGCTTGTATTGATTATAATGATCCAGAAGTAATTGAGTTAATTCAAAGCGATCTACCAATTGTGACAATCGATCACTTATTCAATGATAAGGCTTCCATTATGTCAGATAACATAAAAGGGATGAGGGATTTATTTACATATATATATGAATGCGGGCATAGGAAAATTGCTTATATTCATGGGGAACACACCTCAGTTACAAGAAGCCGTTTATCTAGTTTCTACCGATGTGCCGAAGAGTTTGGCATAGATATTCCCGAAGAGTACGTTAAGGAGTCTGCTTACAGAGATACAGAAAAAACTGCCTGGCTAACCAATGAATTATTAGATTTACCAGATCCTCCCACCTGCATTCTGTATCCCGATGATTTTGCAACTTTTGGTGGTATGAATGCAATAAAAGCAAGAGGATTAAAGATACCTTCAGATATATCCATTGCAGGCTATGATGGTATTAGAGCAACCAGATTTATTGACCCCATGCTAACTACCATTAATCAGGATACACAAACTTTAGGTCAATGTGCAGCAGAGAAGTTAATTGGCCTGATAGAAAAACCTAAGACAGCGCTAATCGAATATGTAGTAGTCCCAGGTGAACTTGTTAAGGGCTCTACAGTAAGTAATTTAAACCAACGCCATGAAGAGTCATAAAAAATGTAAATTCATATGATATTTTTACCCCCCTAGGGTAATAATATAAATAAGCTTTATAATTATTATTATAATTTATTAAGGAGGATTATATTTATGAAAAGAAAGTTATTAAGCATCCTGTTAGTTGGTGTTATGGCAACTACATTGCTTACTGGTTGTGGTAGCAAAAAAGCTACAGATACACCTACAGACACACAGCCAACTGCTGAAGCAACCAAAGCTGCTGATCCTACAGAGGAAGCTGCTGCAACAGAAGCTCCTGCAGAAGGTGGATTAGCTTACAAAGGTGACCTTGAATTTATGCACTTCTCTACTTCAGAAGAATCTGAAGGAAATGGTGGTTCTGATGGTTTCCGTACAGTTATTGCTCAATGGCAAAGTGCTCATCCAGACATTACACTTAGCCAAAACGTATTAGCAAATGCAGATTTCAAACCTCAAATTGCAACTCTTGCAGGTGCTAACGATTTACCAGATGTTTTCTTATTACAAGGTATGAACACAAAAACTTGGGCTGAACAAGGTCTTATTATGGATATGACAGACATTATCAAAGCTTCTCCTTATGCTGATAAATATGACAATTCCTTATTCTATCCTTTTACAGCAGATGGAAAAATCTATGGTCTTCCAGCTTTAACAGGTGGTACTTGTACAGTTGTTGTTTATGATTCCAAAGTTTGGGCTGATGCTGGTTTCGATAAATTCCCTGAAACTTGGGCTGATGTTATAAAAGCAAAAGAATATTTCTCAGGTAAAGGCATGGATACCATTGCATTTGGTAATGGTGGTAAATGGCAAGCAAACTCCTGTTTCTTATCTACAGCTGGTGACAGATTTACAGGTTCTGATTGGACTCACTCTTTAATTGAAAAGACAGGTGCTGCTTTTACAGATCAACCTTTTGTTGATGCTCTTAAATTCACACAGGATATTTTCGCAAGTGGTGTATTTAATGCAGACTTTAATGCAATTACAAACGAAGATGCAAGAGAATATTATATCGCTGGCGATGCTGCTGCATTCATCGGTGGTAACTGGGATGTTTCCTACATTCAGGCTACTTTAAAAGATACTGATTTATATGGAACTACTAAATTTGCTGTACTTCCTCAGCCAGAAGGTGCTACTGCTTCTACTGACACTCACAATATCGGTCTTGGTTATGCAGTTGCAATTAATGCTAAATTAAAAGATGATCCTGATAAACTTGCTGCTGCTATTGATTTAGCATATGAAGTAACAGGTCCTGCATTTGCTGAATATGTTGCTGCTAACTATGCACTTGGTGGTTTAACTAAAGTTGATAATGTTGATTTAAGTAAATTTGATCAGTTTACACAAGATTTCTACAACTTCACTTATGTTGATAACAAAGCTTGTGAAATCTATGATTCTTACCTTACAAGTGCAGTTTGGGATGTATTTAATACAGATGTACAAAGTATGTTAAACGGCGCAATAACTCCTGAAGAAGTTGCTGCTAACGCTCAGAAAGCATACGAAGCAAAATAATCTTTCATATTTTTTACAAAATCAGAATTATTTAATCATATGAAACAGGCCTTATCCAAGTGTTAAGTTTCTTGGATAAGGCCTAAATGAATATATTGATTCTGTTACTAGATTCATTCTATGATATTTTCATCCAATAGATAACTATGTGAAAATATTTACGCTATGAATAATTTATAGGAGGCGATACAACATGTTAAGTTCCATCCGTCCAAAAAATCGTGTCATCTTTGCTTATTTACTGCTTCCGTTAGCATTATATTTATTTGCAGTTTTTGTTCCCTTATTAACAGCAGGTTTTTATAGTTTTTTTGATTGGAAAGGCGGCCCTAATAAAACATTCTCTGGGCTTAAAAATTATATTCAGTTATTTCAGGATGATGTATTCTGGAGTTCATTTGCACACAATATTTATCTTGTTGTTGCATGTATTATCGGACAAATAGGTCTTGCTTTTATCTTTGTATTGATGATTAATTCACGTTTGGTGAAATTAAAGGGTATTCATAGAACATTTGCTTTCTTCCCAAGTACTGTAGCAGCTGTATCCATTGGTTTTATATGGACAATGGTTTATGATTACAAAAGGGGTATTCTTAACTGGTTTTTAGAGTTAATTGGCAAACCAGAAGCTGCTAAAGTTTGGTTAAATGAGCCTAAGCTTGTAATGTTACTAATTGCAATTCCTCTTATCTGGCAATTCATTGGTTATTATATGGTTATTATTTTATCCGCTATTTCTTCAGTGGATCAGGAAATCTTTGAAGTGGCAGAATTAGATGGAGCTAATGCATTTCAAAAAGCAATCTATATTATTGTTCCTTTAATTAAGAATACTTTATTAGTTTGTATTACTCTATGTGTTGCAGGTAACATGAAAGCCTTCGATCATATCTTTGTTATGACTGCGGGTGGTCCCGGTAACTCATCCATGGTTATGGCGCTATACGGCTACACAATATCCTTTGCCCAACAAAATATGGGTTATGGTAGTGCAATTTCCATTGGTATTTTCATCACCAGTTTAGTAGTAATCGGTGTAACTCAGTTGCTAGTTAAGCTTCTTACAAAAGAAAAGGGGGGTTATTAATATGAGTAATAAGAAAACTCCTTCTGGATTAGATTTATCAAAAAGAATTAAAAATGTTGTTGTAGGTTCCATTTCCAATGTGATTTTACTTATTTTTTCTTTATCCTGTATATTCCCGTTGGTCTGGATGTTTTACTCCTCTTTAAAGGAAAAAAGAGTTTTTAATGCAGATATCATTGGTCTTCCAAAGGCTCCAACGATTTCTAATTACATTAAAATACTAACAAATAAAGATTACCACATATCCGCATCTGTAATTAACAGTTTTAGAACTACCCTGATTTCAGTTGCTTTAATTATAATCTGCGGTTTTATAATTGGTTACATTTTATCTAGAATTAAATTTCCAGGTAATCGACTTCTATATGTAATTTTACTTATGGGTATGTTGATTCCTATTCACTCTTTATTAGTTCCTATCTATGTTGTATTTACCAAAACAGGACTAGGTAATCAATGGGTTACACTGACCATTCCTTATATAGCTTTTGGTCTGCCTATTGCAATCTTTTTAGTAGAAGGATATGTAAAAGGAATTCCTATTTCTTTAGAAGAGGCCGCAGCTATTGATGGCAGTAGTTTTACAAGAACTTTATTTTCCATTGTAATGCCTATTTGTAAACCAATACTTACAACCATAGGTATTATTCAGACCTTTGCCTGCTGGAATGAATTCTCCTTTGCATTGGTTTTAATTAAGAGTCAAACCCTTCAAACTGTTCCATTAGCTATGACACAGTTTACCGGGCAATTTAGCTCTGACTATCCAAAGATTATGGCCGCTATGCTTATAACCATGTCACCAATCGTATTATTCTATTTTATATTCAGCAAACAGATTATAAAAGGTATGGTTGCCGGTGCAGTAAAGGGTTAAATACATTATCATATTAAATATCCCAGCAAGTGATAAGTCTTCTTATTACTGCTGGGATATCTTTATTATGCCAGCGCTTCCATATTGTGGCATAATATTTTTTTGCTGTGGCATAATATTTTGCATTTTGAAAATAAGGTGGCCCTCCCTTATTATGTAAGTGAGTGCCTGTTTATGTTCTAATTGCTTTTAAAAGTCTCTCAAAGAGTAGAGCACCCAGAAATCCTAACACCGATCCTATGGTATTCAGCCAAATATCATCGACTTGAAAGTACCCTCTTTTGGTGATAAATTGGGTTATTTCTATTAGTATGCTAAACAACATGCCCAAAGATAGGACGTGAGCAAAAGTGGCCAGTTTCCTTGATAAAAAAGGCAGAAAAAAACCAAAGGGAATAAGCAGTAAAATATTTTCAAACATATAAGCTTGTGCTCTTGGGCTATTTGCATAAGTTCCAAAAAATCTTAAATCAACTGTTTCTCTGGACCCGGCCTCTCTTGTCAATAATACCAGGTATAGAACAAACATCATATAACAGATAAAAAGGTATTCGCTTATTATTTTATAAATGTTTAGATTAGGCTTTTGGTTTCTTACTTTGAAATAAATTCCTTTTGTAATGAAATAGCCAACTGCCACCGCACCTCCGATTAATACAGACCGGAATGCATTTATACTTATATTCTCAACTAAATCACTTATAACCAATTCTATCATATTATCTCTCTTCTCTTCGTATCCATACTGGACAGGTCTTATACTTATCCATTCATTTCCATGCTTTTGGCTGACTGTTACGTTCTCATCTCTATCTGAGATAAAGAATGCATTGCGTCTAAATTAGAAATATCTTCTTATGCCGATAAATAATATAATTACCTTCTTATCCTAATCATATCATAAATACCTTCATTGCTAATTATCATGTCCCATGTTATAATAATTGTAATATTTTTACATATTGGAGGTAATTGTATGAACAAGACCCAAAAGGCTCTTATAGATTTCATTCTCACCGCTATTCATGAAGATTATACCAACTATACGATAGATAAAACCATTAACCTTGCGGAACTATATGAGGAAGCCATGGCTCATCAGGTTCATACTCTCATCTATCCTACTATATTAAAATACAACAACGAGACTACTATTTACAAGTCCTATTTTGATAATAAAAAGACAGATTTCCTTCTGGATATAGCAATGGAAGAGGCACATGCCAATCAAATAAAAAAAGTTTTAGAAGAATTTCATACCAGAGATATTCCTGTTGTTATATTAAAAGGTCTGGTGTTAAGAGATTACTATCCAGACCCTACTCTTCGCCTTATGGGAGATGGGGATATTCTGGTTAAGAAACAAGACGTTAATGCTTCTAAGGTTCTGCTTAAGTCCCTTGGTTATAAAGAAGGCAAAAGTACACTAAGGCATATTAATTTTCACCTTAATGGCTTTAAAGAAATAGAGCTACATACAATTCTATCCGATAGTGAACTAGATGAGGAAGGGGAGACCTTCACGGACACAATCTGGGCTAACACCGTATATACAAGCTTTCTAAACGCTCCTGCATTAAAACTTTCTCTTTATGATCAATTAGTTCATCTTATATTACATGCCAGTCAACATATGAGTTCCGGTGGATTTGGTCTTAGACAACTATGCGATATAGCCCTTTATGTCCAGGTGCATCTAGAGGAGATAGATTTAGACACGCTGCTAAACAGTAGTCTCCATTACAAAATACATAGATTCAGTTTAGCAGTCCTTACTGTCTGCCAAAGACTCTTCCACCTAAATCTCCCTAAGCTTACATGCTACGAATTAGAGGAGAATTACCTTGAACTATTTATTCAGGATATCTTAAATGCTGGGGTATTTGGCCGCAAAACCAACGAACGTACAAGTAGTAATAAATTAATAAAGTATATGGATGCCAAAAACACAAATGGTAAATTAAGCAAAGCTAAATACTTCATTTCCTTTTTCTTCCCTTCCTATAGAATAATAAGAAGAAACTATCATTATGTGATTAAGCATCCCTATCTGCTGCCTTTTGCATGGCTTCATCGCATATTGAGAAATATAGGTCAATTATTAACCTTTAAACCAGATCATAATCTAAATCATATACAAGAGAATAGATTCAAGTTACTTTTGTGGCTGCAACTTCGTTAATATCTAAGCCTTCTTCAGTCAGTATGCCCTTGTGCAGCTTCCATACTCTAGTACAATAGGAAAGTATGGAAGCACGGTGGGTGATCATTATTATGGAACGGGTTTTGTCCTGCATAATCTCCTCCAGTACTAGCTTCTCTGTTTCTTGATCCAAAGCTGAGGTCGCTTCGTCCAGTATTAGAATAGGTGCTCTTCGAAGTAGTGCTCTGGCTATAGCAATTCTTTGGGCCTGTCCTTCAGATAATCCCATTCCTCGCTCTCCGATTATAGTGTTCAGTCCCTTCTCCGTCTTATTTACAAACTCCCAGGCATATGCTTTTTGAAGTGCTGTAATTTGTTCTTCTACGGTTGCATCCGGTTTACCTAGTAATAAATTCTGCGATATGGTTCCTGAGAACAGGGTATTTCCTTGTGGAACGTAAGAGGTATATTCTCTTATAAAAGCATTCTTCCCCGTATTGGTAACCCCTTCTTCCCCCTTATCTTCTTGCAGAACCATTTCTCCGGAACTAGGTGTCAATATTTGCATCAAAAGATGTATGAGCGTGGTTTTTCCTTCTCCAGATTTTCCTGTAAGACCAATCCTATCTCCTTGGTTAATCTTTCGATTAATATTGCATAATACCATCATATCTTTTTGATAAAAAAAGTTAACTTGATTGAAATGAATATTGTATTTATGCGTTTGATATAAGGTTAGACTTTGATTTGGCTTCGATGGCTCAACCTTTAACTCAACTAACTCTTTTATTCTGTTTATAGAAGCTGTAATAGAAGTAAATCCTTGTATACTGTTAGTTAAATTAAATAATGGGCCTTGTATTAAAACTATAAGCTGAATATATGTAGCCAAATCTCCATAGGTAATAATACCTTGGGTTAATTCCCGTATTACCTTAATGACAATGGGCATATACAATATACCACAGATAAATACAACAAAAAGCCCCGATATTCCTATTGCGGCTTTTTTCTTTAACGCTAATTTCATTTTTTTCTTAAGTAAAGATACCCACTTATTTTGACTTTCCTTCTCATAGCAAAAAGTTTTAATCACTAACATATGCTCTAAACTTTCTTGGGCATATGACCTAAAATTACTTTCTGCCTCCTGGGCATAAGCATATA
>DALYNO010000159.1:0-8230 GCA_031975295.1 Anaerocolumna sp.
AAACACCAAGATTATCAGATGATTTAATTTTCTTTTCTTCTCTAATATTTTCAAAGTATTTATTTAGTTTTTTTGCAATATATCCTAAAACACTTGGCAATAAAGCTATTAAAGCAATAAGAAATTCACTATTATATTTAATTAACTCTAATATATCCATATTTATCGCCTTTCTTTTTTCCATAATTATACACCACTTCCCATTTTTCAGCAAGAAAAAAGCAGCCTCCTGGTGGGAAGTTGTTGGAAGAAGAAGCACAACAAAGGATGCTTTTGATCTCTACCTATACAATAACACCTTTGATACTTTATAAAGCATATTCGCATACTCAAAAACAAAGCTATAATGGCTGTTGTTACATTTATATTCAAATCTATATCGCCAGTATGAAAATTCTTCAGATATGTCATTTAAAAAATCTTTAAACCTTTCCTCTGTATACTGATGCTGCTCTTTAATATCTTTTTTAACATCAATCGGAAATTGAGCGTACAATTCTGAAAGCTTATGCCCTTTTACCTCGCCCTGTACTTTCTGATTATACAGTATTGCCTTAGAAAATAATTCACACGAAAAAGCAATATTCATTAAAGCAGGAGCAAATATCTGCTTCCCCTTTTGCCCTTTATCCTCTAAAATTAGAGCTGCTTCTAAATATTGGGATGCATCCTCAAAAGCTCTTTTACTCCTGGTTACATTATCAGTTTTCTTATCTTTGCACTCCTCGGAATTATTATTCCCTTTCCAACCTTCCACATTAAGATCTATCATTGATGTCTTGTCCCTCTCATTAGTATTTTTCTCATTGCAATTCATAATACAATGATTTACAACACAAAAAGACGCCCTACTTCTGTAAGATGCCTTTCATCACCTATTCAATTTTACATCCCTCAATATAGGCTTTCTTAGCTTCATTAAGGCTCATTCTATTTGGTCCTCTTGAATCTGTTTCTTCTGGTCCACTGTTTTGGTATCCGCAATTATCACAAATATCAAATTTTTCAACGATTTCACTACATACTGGACAATTAATATTTAAGTTAATTCCGATCAATTTCATTGCTTCTTCTTCGGTAATATTGTCAACTCTGAACAACATATCCGAACAACCTATTTCATACCCATCATAACCCATAATCCTGTCCGATAAGATGTGATCAGGTTCAATTACCCAACCTTTTTCTTTATCGTAAATATAAGGGATACGATTTTCTTTCTTCCCAACAATCTTTAAATCATTAATCCAGTAATAAGCTGTATATTCTCTCATAACTGCCTCACATTCATAAATGAAAATGACCTCAAGGAACACTTTCATTATATTTTAATGGTTCTATAAAATCAATATACAATTCATCACTTCCCCCACCGTATAACTCAACTTATCACCCCAGGACTTAGGTTTTCTCTTCCTTGGCTTGTCTGCTCTTTTAACAGCTGCATGAGCCGTTGGATCTATGTAATGTTCGTTATTTCTCATAGGTTATAATCTCCTTTCTATTAGTCTAAAAGTCGGCCAGTGTATTAATTATTTGATTAGCTGAAAAATCAGCTCAGCGGAAAATTCCGTTCAGCAGAAAATTCTGCTCACCATAGTTTTATGGTCAGTATCTATATATAATTTTATGTACAGTTTTGACAGGTTCTATATCATCCATTTTGGAGGGTATGAACTTTAAACGCTCCCCTGTAGCACATCATCATCCACCCAACCCATTCTCCTGGCATACCTTAATTCGTTCTTATCCAGGTGTCCATAACACCCCTTTTCACACCAGAACTTAACTCTGTCTGCACTAAAGGGCTTATCTGCATCCCATAAGCCTGTTTCAATGGCTAATTGTCTCATACTGGCGTTTCTTCTGATAAGCCTTGAACAATATTCTATCATCTGTCTTACAGCCGATTTGCTTATATTAAACATCTTACCTATGGCATCCATAGTTAGATCATCAACATACCTTAGTTTTAATATCTGGACTTTCTTATCATCCTTAAGTACTTGGCTTAATAATTCCCATAATTCAGTCTGTAATTGCTCCTGGGATACTTTCTCAATAATTTCATTTTCTATATCAATATCACTGGCCACACTATTAGCTGCAGTTAGATCTTCGTTATCATTACCAGGAAGAGTAAAATCTAGGCTTTGTATTTTATCCTGGAACATATATCTTTGTAGATCTTCTATTACTTTAGCTGATACCCCTAAGTAATAAGCATATTCCTGAACGGAAGGCTCTCTGTTAATGTTCTGTAAGAAGCGTGCTCTTACCTGGTTATACTTATAAATCTCAGCCTGTCTATGTATTGGCACCCAGACTACACAGCCACAGTTATCAAGGTATCGTTTAACCACCTGTCTGATCCAGTGAGGAACATAAGACATGAATAAGATTCCCTGGCTCTCGTCATAGCTCTCTACAGCCTTAACCAGACCGAAATAAGCTTCATTCATTAATTCGTCCATCTCTATTATTGGAGTGCTATTATAGTCACTCTGGCAAGCATAACGGTACTTCTTAATGGCAGAGAATATCAAGCCTTTATTCTGAGTGTAGAGCTGTTCCATATGTTCAGATACACTTACACCCTGTTTTATTAATTTAACTAGTTCTTCATTACTCATGTTATATACTCCCTCCTTAATTTTGGGTACAAAAAAACTACCAATACGAATATTGATAGTTGGTAACTTTTAGAACCTAACGTATTATGTTTTCTTTAGGGATTTCTTCAAGAATAGTAATGTCACCTTCAAATAGTATCTCCTCACAGATACTATTACTCTCCTTTGAACCTTCCCAATAATTATAAGCATTTTTATATATTTCTTCACCAGGCAAATATTCTGTTGCTAGGTAATTTTCATTCGCTTTATGTATATTCCCGTTTAATCTTATTCTAAAAATTCGTTTATCTCCTGGCAATTTGTCATACCAATAATTTAATGACTTTTTTTCACAAACATATATACAACTTCTTCTACTTGGTAATTCTTGATACTGTTTCAATCTAACTTCTTCAAATATTGTTTCTCTCATGTATATCGCATATTCTTTAATGAGAGCATTCATTTGGTGAATAATACTATTTGAATAGCTTTCTTTTGTGTATAGTTTTAATTGGTCTATTGCGTTCATTGCTTCCTGTATGTCATATACAGCATTATCAATTTGAATAAATGGATAGAATTAACCATAATATGAATAAAAATCATTTAATTTATTGGAATTGAAGTTTATACTTTTCCCAACTACCCACATATTAGCATGGCAATTATTACGATATATGTGATAAAACTCTTCATTGTCTATGAACATAAATAATAGTCTCCTTTATATCATTCGTAAACCCATTTCTTTATATTATCAACTATCAATATTCAAATGTCAATGTACGCTATGTTTTTACAATAATCTACACAACCACTTAGCTATATATATTTATTTGTTGCGACGGTCGCTATTTTCCTATTTACTTTATAGATACCCTTTATGCAATATCGCATAAGATCGACTTGCTCAGGCACAAGTGTCCATCCTTTTTAGGGATACGGAAATGTCGGGTTACTATTACCATTGACAATATCAATGCATCCCTGCCAGTCAATTAGGTACTTTTCCATGTCATACAAACTAAATAAATACAAGCAATGACATAATGCATACCGAATCGCTTTAGGTGAATATCTAGTTTTAAAGAAGAGCGCTTGAAACCTCATATTGGCCAACAACTGCAATTGTCTTATGATCCGTTCCCAAGTCCTCTGATGCATATTCTTAGGCTTCTTAAAAAGCATTTGATAATATAAAAAAGGCTGCTCTATTTGTATACCATACTTGGCTGCTAATCGTTCCATACGATAACTAATTTCTTCATATCCACCGTCTGTACTGTCCTGCCTAGTTTTATATGCCCTAATCGGATAACAGTCCCTACAGACTAAATTATCACGATACATATACAATTCTGTCTTACGACTCCCACAATTAGGACATACCATAAACACTTTACATCCGAATCCAGTCTTTTGACTGGCGAATTCTATATGCATCGGTTTGCCGTTAAATCGAAAATCAACTGCTGAAACATCCGCTATATTCATCTTTGATTTGATATCCTTTACGGTTACACAATATCTCAACGGTACCACTCCTTTATATTAGAGAAATACTAAATACTAAAGGCAAGTATAGCCTCCTTCATTCCCTTAAATCTTCTCTTAACCCTGTATCTATCAGCTTTTAAGGTATTCTGAACATTTCTGCAAAATGTTACATTTTTTATTTCACATCAGTATCTAAAAAGCCCCATATACCCTGTTAAGAGCATATAGGGCATTTATTAGTTATTATTGAATCAATGATAGATCATCTGAAAACCTGGTATTAATAAACTCTGCCATACTGTCCATACTCATTGCTGTCGAACTTGCACCCAAGAGAGGATACCCTGTATTTAATCCCATGTCTGACATTCCTGGATTCATATGTAGGTCTACGTTATTTCTCAAATCTCCTAGGAGTTTCTTATTGTATTCCCTATTATCCACTGGAATAAGTCCAACAAAGTCCATAGCCTGTTCACTCTTAGGAAGAATATTTTTAATTGTGGCCATTGCATTGTAATCATCCTTATAAGTCTCAATTATATTCTGCATATCGTCCCTGTCATGTATAGCCCCGGTTTCTATCATCTTAATGACATTACCCAATCCGATCTGATAACCTGCATCTGCAAGCCTACCGGCACTGTTAGCCTTCCATTTCGCCTGTAAAGCAGCTAGGCCAGTATCAATGGTAGCAATGGCCTTATCATGATAGAGCTGCACCGTAGGCTTAAACTCTTCCATTATCTTACCAATAGTCTGTTCCTTGCCTGTTTCCGTGTACGCATCACTTTGACGTACTTCTGTAACTCTTGCCTGGACAGAATTATACCTGTCCTTAAACTCATTAAATAACTGAATTAACTGTGATTTCTTGCTCATGCTTTCCTATCTCCTTTTTTTACTGTTTGATTAACTGGTATTCCTTACCCTGCTTTAATAAATTAAGCCTTTTTAACTCATGCTCAGGAGCCTAAGGAGCATTTATATTAAACAGGAGAAGGAAGGAATAAATAAAAAAGACGCAGGAACAACGAATCATCAAATTGATGAAATGTCATTCCCACGTCTTAAAATAAGACTTCCAATGTTGCAAGTCATTGGGGTACTTAATCATTATTTATTCTAATTGTATTATAACATTTATAGCAGATGTATGCAAGGTGTTTTCTCTGTTCCCTCTCTGCTCGTATATAATATTCTCACGCTTCGTCCAAGCTTCAACCCTCATTCGACATTGGCCAAACCCTCCACTTTTTCTTTATGCTTCTTAACTATCGTGTGTACCTGGGAAAGAAACTTTGTGTCTGCCTCTGGCAGCTCATTAAGTAATTTATCTATGCAGCATCTATAATGTTTAGCTTTAGATATACTATACATATCCTGAGTTTTAATGTAAACTCTCTCAAATTTACCTTTTTTCGCATTGGCCTTATTCCATTGCTTAATGATTGGATCCAGGAGCGTAAGCACGTCCTTAAGTTCTTTTTCAGTCTCATAAGAAACACTAATTATCATACTCATATACACACTTCCTCTCTCTTAGCTCTTTCATCATTGAAGCTTTGTAGTATAGCCTGGTCAGCTGCAGTGATATGAGATTTTTTACTTACTCCCTCTGTAAAGCTGTTCTGCATTTCATTTAGTTCAGTTAAGGGTAAGTCAGATAATATTTGTTTAAACTCTGGTGCGATATCACGTTTAAGTACTTTAGGTTGATAGATACTACCACATATGTAAAGGAATCTGCCACACTTAGGACAATGCTGTTTGTCATGGGGATGATTTGTACCACATGCCAAGCACTTCTTGGAATCTGTAACCATAACCGATTTACACATGGGACACCTTCCTTCTACGATCCTGTTCTGCTTCCTGACCTCTTATAAACCCAGCAATAAAAGAATCACTGGAAATTTCAAATAATCCTCTATTATTCTTATTTACAATCTCTTTTACGTCATCAAAGGTTAAATCATATTGATCTGGTACTTTATAGCCTTCAATCTGGGATAACAGGCATTTCGTAGTCCTTTGTTCTGGTTCTCTAGTATCACTAATTATCATTGACATTTCCTTAAGTTCTGAATAGGTGCAATTAGTATAGTCAAGTGCCATAAACAGATATGTGATAATTTTATCTGCATCAAAAGATAACTTATTTCTTCCTTGCTCCTCGTTTTTCAATGAGAAACCATATTTATCAACTAACATACTTAATATCAATTGCACCTTTTCAACTGCAGTTTCACAGTCTGCAATTTTATCTGATACATCAATAAGATTGTCATTAAACATACAAATATCTCCTTTTCTATTGCGCCCAGGAACTACTTGTGCTATATTTATAGCGTAATTCTGGCTTTTCACGATTGACGGGTTACACTTGCCTTTAGCAATGCTGGTAACATTGTTAAGGGCATTTTTAGTTCTCATGGACAGATGCAGATACATTTATCCACGCATTCCCCTTGAAGTTACCTGTTACACTTTCAAGGTTTTCATTCAGTCTTTCAATCTGATTATTAATTCCTTCCAGGGAATCAGCAATTCGTTCCATAAATTCATACGTACCAATCTTTCTTTCACTCTCATTTCTAGGAATTATTTTTTCTTCCTTTATCTTAATATTTACCTCACCAAACTTATTGATTAACACTGGATGGCAGTCTGCATTTAACCTATGTGAATTAGGAAGAAGTTTTATACTTTTACATTCCTCATTATATATGTACACTTTACAATCACCTGGGAATCTATCTTGAAGGCTCCATATAAATGCTCTGACCTTCTCTGCTTCTTCAACGTTTGGTATCTTAATCCATATTTCTTTCTCGATCATAAATAATCTCCTTCCTTTTGAACCTTTTGCAATTCATATTCTGGGTTTATTTCAATAATTTCCGTAGGTCTTCCACCAGTGGTATTATTTTTATAAATTCTGATATATCCATGATTTACAAGCTCATCAAGTCCAAGTTGCATTTCCTCTACCGACTTAAATCTCCCATCGCATAAACGAAATAAATCTCTTTTACTAATGCTTTTGTCCCTTTTGTCCCTTTTGTCCCTTTTGTCAAGACACTTAAGAATATATTTAGCATTCTTTACAACAGGAGTATCAGACATTCCCATTATTAAAAAGGCAGCCTTAGCATGTTCTAAAAAGTACCTACCTAGCTTAATAGCATTATTCATTGTATTTTCACTTACCAGATGATTATATGAACCATCAATGTATTCAGCACAATGTAATATACCTGCTATTCTCATTGTTTGTCCATGTAGCTTACCAGCCCAACCTTCAACTTCTTCTAATTCCTCTTGTAGATTAGATTCTATTTCTTTAAAATAATCTTCTGCCATAGAATCTGCATCTTTACTTAGCTTTAAGATTCTTGGTTCACCTAAATCAGGCATAGATAATAAACTCAATATAAGATTATTAAAAGTATTTTTTATATCCTTATGTACTGGTGTTACTCTATAATTTCTATTACCTATCATAGAATTAGGCAACGTATATAGAAACCTGGCTAATAAACCTCTTCCACTCATATCTTTGTTTTCCATTATATCCTCTATAACTGAAGGCTGAACCATTAATAATACTGTTAATAATGGATTATCTATATATTCACTTTCCCTTCCTTTTCTATCAATACTTAATTGATCACCTGAATAAGATTTTAAATATACATCAACATTCGCATTATTAGTGTATCTACCTGCTATAATATCAAAGATACCACCCTCTGCTGAGACAATAGCCATCCTACCATTATTCTTTGCCATTAAGCTTATTAAAGCCTCTGGCGTAACATCATCTGCAATTAGTCTTAATGGTGTTATTTCTTCAAGTTCTGATAGTTCCTGTTGCTTTTCTTTTATATCTGATATAGATACCTTAGAGTTCTTATTGCCTTTAGAAACTGATTCCTTCATGTTTTTTATCTGCTTACTCAATATCTCATATTCAAGATTATATGATTCTATATCAGGAAGTCTTTTTTCATTCTCTTCCCTAACATAATCATAAACAACAGATGTAACTTCTCTCATGGTTGGGCTCTTTCTTTCGGATGGACGTGCTACAACAACTGAATATAAATTTA
>DALYNO010000160.1:0-8225 GCA_031975295.1 Anaerocolumna sp.
TTCACTTGCGGCCTTAACGGGTGTTATTGCTGCCTTATTAGTAAGCTGGGGTGTACCATTTGTTCTGGCAATTATAATAACAGTAGCTGTAGCAGCAGTCATAGGTGTATTCAACGCGTGGATGGTAAACAAAATTAAATTGGAAGCATTTATAGCAACCTTAGTTACCCAGTCCATTATTAGAGGATTTGCTTATATTGTCTGTAATGGTAAACCAATTGCTATTAGTGATAAGACATTTATTACATTGGGAAGGGTAAGATTTTTTAATATTCCTTTAGCAGTATGGATTATGGTTATTGCCATACTTATATTCGGGTTTATATTATCTAAAACTAAATTTGGACGTAGCATTTATGCAATAGGCGGTAATAAAGATGCAGCAAGACTTGCGGGGCTTAATCCAGAAAAAATTGTATTGATTTGTTATGTTATGATGGGAGTTTTATGTGCCATAGGTGGTATAGTATTTGCCGCACGTATGAATTCCGGACAACCAGCTTCCTGTGTAAACTTAGAATTTGATGCAATTACAGCAGTTATCCTTGGTGGTGTATCTTTTGCCGGTGGTGTTGGTACTATGGGTGGAACTGTTCTTGGTATAATTTTAATACAGGCATTTAATATGGGACTCACCATGGTTAATGTACCATCCTTCTGGCAGTTTGTTGCCAGAGGCGGACTACTTTTGTTTGCTCTTACTTCTGATTACATACGTAAGAGAAATCGTGAAAAGAGTTTATTAGCTGCAAGTATGAAAAACTCATAAAACCCAGGTACAAATCATACATAATGTATGTTTTGATAAAAAAAGAGAAAAGGGGAAGAAAACATGAAAAAATTAGTTTCAGTATTTATGGCACTAGCAATGGTTATCGCATTAGCAGGATGTAGCAGTAAACCTGCATCAGCACCAGAAAAAGAAGCATCTGCGGATTCAAAGACAGAAGACACAAAGGCAGAAGACACAAAGGCAGAAGATGCGAAAGCTGAGTCACCAGCGGAGAAATTAGTAGTATATGGCATCTATAAGGCTGGTGATCAGACTTGGTTTATCGATGAAGGCGCTGCAGCAAAAAAAGCGGTTGAAGCAGCTGGCGGAGAATTCATCTATGTGGATGCAAAAATGAATCCAGAAGAATACTTAAAAGCTATTGATAATGCTATAGCAAACAAGGCTTCTGGTATTGTAACCTGTATACCGGATCAGACTATGTCACAGGCTGTAATTGACAAATTAAAAGAAGCTAATATTCCAGTTGTTGCAGCAGATGATGCACTTCAAGATGCAGATGGCAATAAATTAGCTCCTTGGGTAGGTATTAATGCCTATGTTATTGGTGCAGCAAATGGTGAATGGTTAGCGAGTTATGCAAAAGACAATAGTTTAGTAACAGATCCAGAAGTAGGTGTATTACTTATGACAATGGATACAGTTTCCAGCTGTGTACCACGTGCCGAAGGTGAATATGATAAGTTTACTGAACTATGTCCTGAATTTGACAAGAATAAGATTTTTAGAGCAGATTATGATGGAACTACTGATAAAGGAAATACAGCGGCAACAGCCGTAATTACAGCTCATCCAGAAATTAAAAAATGGCTTGTAACAGGAGCTAATGATGAAGGGTGTATAGGTGCTACTCGTGCCTTAGAGAGTGCAGGACTTGACAAAGATGCTTGCGTAGTTGGACTTGGTGCTTATATGGCAAAAGATGAGTTCAAAAAAGAAGGTGGTTCTGCGATGAAAGCTGCTGCATATTTTTCAGCAGATTTAGTTGGAACAGGTTCTGTTCAAGTTCTTCTTAACATGATTGAAGGCAGCGATGTGACAATGGAAACTGCAGTAGATGCCATTGTAGTTACATCTGATAACTACAAAGAAGTTATGGGACCTGCAGCAGAATAAAAGTATGTAATCAGGGCTTTTGCAAAATAGCTAAACAGCCATGGTGCAAAAGCTCTCTTTTTATGCTATGTGTCCAGCGAAGCAGAACCACGCTATCCGTTGTGAATCCGGTCACAATAATCGTCAGTGAGCTGTGTAGCCAAACTCGTATAGTAAACTAAAATGAATCAAAGAGAAGCGCATAAGATATTGTGAAATAGAATTGAAGAATATAGATAACCATTGGATTATCTCAATATAGATTATGAAAGAAAATAGGAGTATTATAAATTAGTATAAATAAAATAGAAACAGAAGTGTAGTTTATGTAAAGAAAAGAAGAAAATTTATGGATAGATAAGTCTCAAAGCTTAATCAAATATTGTAAAGGGAGGTGCAGTTATGAATTATATGAATCCTCAACGGTATAAGAATGGTGACTGAATTTGTTTGTAAATTCAGATAGATAACTTAAAAATAACGGGTACATTAGTAGAAGGAAAGGGAGTTGCTTTTTATTTTGAATGGGGTATACCTCCAGTACCCACTATTATAGAGGAAGGAGTTGCTCTAGGCAAATGAAATTGTATACATCAGGAATTATGTCAATTGTAGCTACAATTGCCGCACTGGTTGTTCATGTAGAAAGAAGTCAAAACTTTCATACTCATAATCCATGGTTGTTTTATGTAGGACAGTTGGTACTACTATTCGTTTTTTTAGGTATTGCAATACTTACATTGTACAAATGGGAAAATAATTGTAAAATAAATAGGTTGAGATTTTTTATATCCTTGTTTGTTTGTGCTATGATTTATGCAATTTCCTATACGAATTCCAAATATAGTTTTGCGCTAATATTAGCCTGTGGTATTTTAGAAGCATATTCTATAAGAAAAAGAGCAGGTTTAGTCAAATAAAAAGTTATAAACATTTCATTTGAAACTAGGAGACAAGGCATATTCCTTGTCTCCTAAATTTTGTGTTAAAACTATAGAATAGCTATGAGTTAATAACATACTCTTTTACCCATTCAAAAAGCCATCTCCAAGAGGTTTGGATGAGTTTTTCTATTGCCCAGTCTTTCCTCATCGGATGATTTTTAACTTATTTCATAATGAAATAAATCATTCTGTTATTCTCTTATTATCTAAGATTTGCTTCACCAGTATATCAGCATAGCGGTTTGCAATATTGTTTCCCCAGAATATACCCTGTGAATTAAGAATAAGCCGACGATTTTGCATATAACCAAGTCCATTATCCAGCACAAAACCACATAGTTTTGCAAAAGTCTCTTCTGAACCGAGGGGTGTTTCCTCCCATTCAAGATAACCCTGCTGAATTGTACCAATCTGTTTGCTGATATAATTATAAGAATCGCCTACCAGACGGCCATGATACTGGTGTTCAAGAGGACGGTCTAAAGAAGCGGCATATAGGGCGGGATCGGATGGGTTGTGAAGGAGAAGATTGCCGATTCGCCCGCCTGCACCTGCGCCCAGGGGCAGAGTATCTCCATTGTTGTGGCGAATTCGGATGTAACGGTAGTCGTCTCGGCCAGGACGTATAAGTTTTGTCAGCTCCAGAGTTTCAAAGCCTGCTGTGGATAAGTTACGGTGGATCTGATTCCAGCCTGTAATATCTTTATCAAGTGTGGCTTGTGCATAAGCAGAGTTATCCATTCCCAAACGTCGTGTCAGCAGGCTGTCACTGCCCAATATTAATGAATAATAGGATAAACCTGCTATGTTTAATTTAAGCACATGTTCAATATCTGATTCCAATTCTGCCTGAGTTTGTTCCGGATAATTATAAATCAGGTCGATGTTAGTATTAGGAAATCCCTTTTCAATAATAAAGGCTAAACGCTTGGCGGCAGAATCCCCTGTATCCCGACGGCCAAGCAGTTTTCGTCCCCGGTCAGAGAAAGTCTGAATACCAATGCTCAGGCGGTTCACTCCTTCATCTCGCAGCAGTTCTAATTTTTCATTATCCAGTTCGGTAAGGCTGCTTTCCACACTGATTTCCACATCGGATTCCAGATGGAAGCTGTCACGCAATGCATGGAGTATTTTACCTAATTGTTTTGCCTCCAGAGCAGTGGGGGTACCTCCGCCTAAGTATATCGATCCATATTTTCCATCCCTTATATACGGGATGGTTTGCAATTGTCTGATTTGCCGCAGTATAAGATCTGCATAATCCTTCGGCGGCATACAGTTAAAGCGCTGCAGGTTACAGAAAGTACAGATGCGGGCGCAGTAAGGGACATGGATATAAATGCACCGAGGATTGTTTGGTAGAGTATAGTTTTTTAGATATTCGGAGAGGGTATCTTCTTTTGCAGGCAGGCGGTAAAGGGGTGCAACAGCCTGGTGATGGCTTTTCATTCGGATATTCCAAGGTTTATTAAACATGTTAATTTGCCTCCTTCGCAATCCCAAGGGGAATTAAATAGGGACGGCCGGTGAATTCTTCACAAAGGATACGGACCTGCATACCGTATACAGTACGCATCTGTTCCTCAGTCACAATTTCCCAGGGAGTGCCCAGAGCCTGCATCCGGCCGTTTTTTAGTACTGCAATCCGGTCACTGTAACGAGCAGCCTGATTGATATCATGTAAAACCATAACAATAGTGAGCTTACGTTCACTATTAAATTTTTTAATTACTTCAAGTAACTCATATTGAAAGCTGATGTCAAGATATGTGGTAGGCTCATCCAGAAAAAGTATGGAAGGGTGCTGTGCCAATGCCATAGCAATGAAGGCACGCTGGCGTTCGCCACCGGAAAGAGCGTAGATTGACCTGTCTTTCAGGGTTGTAAGCTGTGTTTCTGCCAAGGCCTCATTTACAATCTGCCGATCTTCTCCGGATAGTCTTGTTAATAGTGAGTGATGAGGTGTACGTCCTCTTCCCACTAATTCTTCAACGGTCATATCCGGAGGTATTATATGGTCCTGGGAAACAAAGGATAAGGTTCTGGCAATAGTCCGGGATTTCATGGCTTTCATTTCAACCCCGTTCAGGTAAACCATTCCTTCTTTATGAGGATACAGGCGTGCCATAGTACGAAGTGCCGTAGATTTACCGGAACCGTTGGGACCTATTATCGTTAATATTTCTCCGGGGTGGATGGATATAGAAAAATCCTCCAGCACCGTGTTATCCTCATAACATACTTTTAAATTCTCTGCACATAGCATATTATAACCTCTTTCCCCGCCGGAGCAGCCAGATAAAAAATGGTCCTCCAATGATTGACATTACTACACCTACAGGAATTTCCGTAGGACTAAATACAGTGCGCGCTATACAATCTGCACATATCAGCAGCAGTGCTCCCAGCATAGCGCTCAAAGGGATGAGTATTTTGTAATCCGAGCCTGCCAGCAGTCTTGCCACATGGGGTATAATCAGACCAATAAATCCAATCAGTCCTACTGTGGAGATAGATATGCCTGTCAGATAGGCGGCTGCGGCTGACAGGCATATCCGGGCTGTATTAACAGGGATACCCAAACTTTTTGCGACATCATCACCTAATATTAGTACATTTGCAAAGGGAATGCATACGACAGAGAGAATTAAGCCGGTTACAGTAAAAGGCAGCAAATGGAAAAAGTCGGACAGAGATTTGGCTGACAGACTTCCGTTGACCCAAAGCAGAATTCCCTGTATACGGTCACTGTATAGGAGAGACAAAAGGGAGATGCCGCCACCAAGAAGCGCATTGACGGCTACTCCTGAAAGGATAAGCCGTACTGGATCGGTACCATTTTTCCATGAAAGTGTAAACACCAGTATACATGCAATACATCCTCCCAGAAATGAAACTATGGGCAAGATATTTGTAATCCCAGGGAAGACTAACATGACTAATACTGCAGCAAATCCAGAACCTGTGGAAACACCAATGATTCCGGGATCTGCCATTGGGTTTCGCATGACTGCCTGCATATATGTCCCTGCTACGGCAAGATTCATTCCTACCAGGGCGGCTATCAGTACCCTCGGAAGGCGTATGCTGATAATGATATCTCTTACTTTTGGATCACCGCCGGATAAAAAGGCAGTAATAATTTCATTTATAGTGTAAGATACACTGCCTGTGAATATGGAAATGAGAAGCATAACAAGAAGTAATGAAGCAGATACCAGTAGAATTAAAATTTGTCTTATATACTTTTTTTTCATAAATTCATTCGTCATTATTCAAGTCCAAATAAAGTTTTTGCCAGGGTTTCGAAGCTCTCAATAGAACGTGTACCTGCATTGGCTGTAAATAATTCTGCATCAAGATCATACACATTGCCATTTTTCACAGCATTTAAATTAGCAAATGCATTGTTTTCAGAAAAGGAGCTCTCAAAACTTGCATTAACATCTTCCCAATTAGAACCATGTGCATAACGCAGGATAATATCAGGATCCAGCTGAACCAACAGTTCGGTACTAAATGATATTGTGCTTTCACCTTTTTTACTGCTCTTTACAATATTCTCAAGCCCCATCATGGCAGTCATTTCTCCCACATAGGATTTCTCAGTGTTGAATAGGAAAGACTTGCCTGTACCCATAATAATGGCGATAGTTTTTCCCTGTTGAGCGTTAATTTGATTGAGAACTGCTTGTTCTCTCTGGTCTATATCTTCGAGTAGGTCATTCATTTCTGTTGTTTTGCTAAAAGCTTTTCCCAGAATTTCTATATTTCTGCGTGTATCCGAATATAAGGTAATATCCAGATAGCAGGCGGCAATACCCTGCTCCTTAAGGAACTTTTCCGTACTTTCTTTAAATGTACTGGAAGAAATGAGAAAATCCGTATTGTAGGACTTAATCAGTTCATAATCCGGATTCTGAGGTGTTCCAATGGTCGGTAATGCTTTTAGCGCCTCGGGCAGAGGACGTGAAGTCGACATAATACTGGTTATATTTAACCCTAGATCATGGAGGATGAGTGCCAAGGCATAGGAATGAGCACAAATACTTTCTGGAAGTTCCTTTAAAATAACCTGGCTGCCGTCAAACTGGGTTTGCACAATTTGTGCGCTCTCAGGTGAAGGTTGTTGTGTTGGTAATGTGGGTGTGTATTTAGAAGATGTCTGGTCTTTTGACGGCGGGGTAGTATCCAAAGTGGGTGAAGAGCTACATCCTGACATTGTTATACCCCAAATAAAGACAGTTAATAATACGGTTAGTTTCTTTTTTAAATTAGTTTTAAACATGGCCTATAACACTCCTATTTTTATTATAATAAACGCAAACGCAATGCATTTGCATTTATTATAATTAGGAAAAATATAGTTGTCAACATAAATGTGAATTACAAACAAAAGTATGGTTGCTATTAAAATGTTATAAGTATATCTAAATTCGTGGTATAAGCTTGCAAGATATTAAGATTATTTCTAATTGAACCAGTTGCAGCAGAAATGTCAGAATAGGGCTTTTGAAAATATAGGAACAAATATAACTCATTGGGGGAACCCCAAATAAGCACCGGTGTAGAGAATATGTGCAGGTAACTGGAATGGTGACACGGAGCTCTGACAGAGCAAGTTGGAAAACAAGGCAAGCGGTTAGTAAATGAGAATATAATCAAGGCTGTCCAGAAACAGAGAAGCTATTACAGCTTTCTAATATTTATGAGGTATTAACAGTCTATTTATTAAAAGGTGAAATATCATTTAAATTTCAATCATGAAAGTGCAGACCATATTTTGTGTCAAAATGATAAATTGAATGGAACAAAGATGAAATACATATAGAAATGCAAATTAATATCATATGGAAGTTGTTGAATTATATAATATTGTAATGAAAAAAAGGTTATTTTGGTGCACAAAAATGAAAAAACATCATAAATATAGAGTATGGATTAATAATCCTGTTTAACGGAAAGGAGTTTATTCATGCACTACTTTAATACTTCAATTGATAATGATGATTCCCAAAACGAAAAAGTAACAGCAACGAACTATAATAATAATAATAATGAATGGAACAATGGATATAATCCGTGTCCACCGCCTTGTCCGCCACCGCGTCCACCACATCCACCATGCCATCCGTGCCCACCCGGCCCTCCCGGCCCTCCTGGACCTCCTGGCCCATCCGGTCCAATTGGCCCTACAGGCCCTAGAGGTCCAGCAGGTCCACAAGGAGCAACTGGATCATCAGGTGCGACAGGCCCTCAAGGTGAACCAGGAGCCACAGGTCCTCAGGGTCCACAAGGACTTCAAGGCCCTACAGGTTTAACCGGAGCAACCGGAGCAACAGGACCACAAGGTCCACAAGGAGCAGTAGGTCCAGCAGGTCCACAAGGAGAAC
>DALYNO010000161.1:0-8215 GCA_031975295.1 Anaerocolumna sp.
CATTATTCTATTGCCTGCTAGGTAATGAAACGCCCGCGAATAAGTTGTCCTTCTCACAGGTTTTTTTGAAAGCTTTCTTAAACGGCTATGAACAAGAGAATCACATATCTCCTGAGTGGCTGATGCTACTGCCAGATTTTCTAAAGCTTAGAGAAATCGAACTATATGTTGTTATATATAGAAGCTGTGATATGGATAATCCAGGCCCTTGGGAAGCTAACTATATGAAAGGCCGCAGAGAGTCCATAGAAAATGATACGCCTTTTATTGGTCTTGCATTAGATCTTACACCCTACTTTAAACAAAGGTAGGATTATAAATACTGCATAGAATTGCTGCATAGAATATAGTTGACTGTATTAATTTGAACAAAATACTTACAGTCATTTTTATGCATATTTTCAAATATAATCGATAATTAAATATTTATTTTGTGCACATTGGTTATTGTGTTAATTAATTAACAATACTATAATAATGTTGATAATACAAATACAAGGATGTTACATATTCAAATTTTTATATCATCCCTATAAACAGCCAAAGAGGAAGTGTGAAAGAAATCACTTTTACACTGGAGTTTGCGTTCTAAGATTGAATGCAAGCACTCATGCTCAGAACAAGGAGGAACATATTATGATGCGTTTTACATTACCCAGAGATATGTATTATGGAAAAGGAGCTTTAGAACAGCTAAAAAATATAAGAGGTAAGAAAGCAATTCTTGTATTAGGTGGCGGTTCCATGAAGCGTTTTGGTTTTGTAGACCAAGTAGTTAATTATTTAACGGAAGCAGGAATTGAAACAAAATTATTTGAAAATGTTGAACCAGATCCATCTGTTGAAACAGTTATGGAAGGCGCCAGAGTTATGAGAGAATTTGAACCAGATTGGATTATCTCCATGGGTGGCGGTTCACCAATTGATGCGGCCAAAGCAATGTGGGTATTTTATGAATATCCCGAAACAACATTTGAATCCATACTTCAGCCTTTCTCCTTCCCTACATTAAGACAAAAAGCTAAATTTATTGCAATCCCTTCCACTTCTGGTACTGCTACTGAAGTAACTGCTTTTTCCGTTATTACTGATTATGCAAAAGGTATCAAGTATCCTCTGGCTGATTTTAATATAACTCCAGATATTGCTATTGTAGATCCTGCACTTGCAGAAACTATGCCCAAAACTTTAACTGCACACACAGGAATGGATGCTTTAACCCATGCTGTAGAAGCTTATGTATCCACTTTAAATAGTCCATTTACTGACCCTCTTGCACTGAAAGCAATTCAGATGGTATTTGAATATCTTCCTTCGTCTTATGAAGGAGACCTAAGTTCCAGAGAACAAATGCATTATGCACAATGTCTTGCAGGACAGGCTTTCTCTAATGCATTACTAGGCATTGTTCATTCTATGGCACATAAAACAGGTGCTGCTTTCTCAACTGGTCATATCCCTCATGGATGTGCAAATGCCATTTATCTGCCTTATGTTATTAAGTTTAATGCTAAAGATGCATCAAAACGATATGCTGATATTGCAAGATATGTTGGTATTACAGGCACTGATGAGGAATGTGTAGATAAACTTTGTAAAAAAATAGATGAATATAATGTAAGTTTAAGCATTCCTAAGTGTTTAAAAGATTTTGGTGTTGATGAAAAAGAATTCTTAGATAAAGTTTCACAGATTGCTGAATTAGCAGTGGGCGATGCGTGTACCGGCTCTAATCCAAGAACAATTACGCCAGAAGAAATGGAAAAATTATTAAAGTGTACTTATTACGGTAGCGATGTTAACTTTTAAGTTCCTCAAACCTAAACCTATAGCCAAGTATTTACCTTAGTTCAATCATAGATAATTTGTTTAAATAAAATAACACACTACTCTCGAAAAATAGTGTGTTATTTTTTTTATATTGAATGGGTGATATCTAAGTGAAATGAGGGACTAAATACTTTCTACAGATAAAGAATATTATCTTGTTTTCTAAAATCATTAGAGTCATGGAGTAGCATTTTTTAAGTACCTTATAAAAATAGGCCAAAGTGGGATGCTTTGTCCCAATTCCTAATGGCTTAACTAAATTTTCAACCGTCATATGTTTTATCTTCATATAGCCTCCTTGATATAGTATTAGCAATACTTTATTACTTTTTAACCTTTATAGGTAAATCTTTACTTTATTTATTTAAACTGCTATAATTTTCATTAAGCTATAATGAATTACCAAACTAGATATTAATATGACTAGTTGAGAGAAAATTTAATAAAGAAAGGATGGCCACATCTCATTTCTTTCAACTTAGAGTTATGTGGCAATAACACGCAAAAGTTGTTGTGTTATTCTAGGGTTAAATGATGAAAGTTAAATCAAGTCTATATTTACAACAAGTAAAACCGTTACTAAAATCCTTATTGGACAATCTTTTAGAGACTTATTCTTATGCTTCTATTCTTTCAACAGATGCTAAAAGTATGACTTATAATGTATCAAAACGAGGTACAACAATTTCAGAAGATGATATGTTAAACGAACGTGGTTTTGTTGCGAAAGTTTATGATGGTAAGAGTTACGGGGAGTACTCTTTTAATGAAATAACAGAGTATCTTATACCAGAGATTGTAGATAAAATTAATAACAGTCTTATGCCTTTAAAAGATATTTTACCATCTTCTATAACCGAAAGTGAATATGGTAAGCTACCGGACGAGACCATAACAGTTCTTGAGAGTACAGAATACATAGAAGATCCAGAGGAATTAGGTAGTGAGAATATCATAGCACTACTCACTCAGTTAAGTAATAAGGGTAAAGCTTATAACGAGAAGGTTTTAGACTGTTCTGTTTCTTGCAGATATCAAATCTATCATAAAATCTTTTTATCTCCAGGCAAAGATATGGAACAGAATGTTTTATGGACCACTGGAAGTATTATGGTTATGGTATCTAAAGAAGAGGAAGTGAAATATTATTTTAACGGTTACTCTAACCTTGGTGGTACTGAAATACTAAAAGATATGGAGAAAGATGTAGCAAACGTAGCCGACAGTGCCCTTGCATTATTAGACAGTGAAAGTCTTACTCCTGGGGAATATGAATGTATATGTACACCAGAAGTAACAGGTATGATTGTACATGAAGCCTTTGGACATGGCGTTGAAATGGATATGTTTGTAAAAAAACGTGCCCTAGCTGAAAAATATATTGGTGAGTATGTTGCTTCACCACTTATTACTATGCATGATGGAGCAGCCAGCGTTAAGGAAGCAGCTACCTATTTCTTTGATGATGAAGGGGTTCTTGCTCATAATACTGTCATCATTGATAAAGGGATTTTAAAAAGAGGGATTAGTGACAGCCAAAGTGCCATGCATTTAGAAACCCTTCCTACTGGAAATGGCAGACGACAAAATTATGAAAGAAAAGCCTATACAAGAATGACAAATACTTATTTTGAACCTGGCAATGATACCTTAGAAGATATGATTGCTTCTATACAATACGGTTTTCTTCTGGAGAATGCCACTAGTGGTATGGAAGATCCAAAGAACTGGGGTATTCAGTGTATGGTTAATGTGGCTAAGGAAATTAAAGATGGTAAGTTTACAGGTAAAATCTACTCTCCTATAGTATTAACCGGTTATGTACCAGATTTATTAAAATCCATTTCCATGGTATCAGATACTATGGAACTAAGCGGCGGTGGTTTCTGTGGTAAAGGCTATAAGGAATGGGTAAAAGTTTCAGATGGCGGTCCATATATCAAAGCAAAAATCTGCCTTGGTTAATCTATATATCCCTAATAGATAAAGTAGAAAGGATGGGTGAATCCCTTGATAGAAAATATATTAAAAGCCTTAGAAGTGAATCAGATTTCTTCCTATTTAATCACTGAATTAATGGAAGAAACTGTTGAACTATTTTTTATAAAGAAAAACCTTGATATGCGTAGAGAAAAGACAGTTACGAAATATAAACTAACTGTATACCATGATTTTACAAAAGAGGATGTTAAAATGAGAGGTTCTTCTGCCATTGGTATTTATAATGGTATGACCCAGGAGGAAGTAAATAAGGCAGTGAAAAATGCTGCTTTTGCAGCCTCCTTTGTGTGCAATCCTTATTATGAGTTACCAAAAGGTGTTAGTGAAGAACACGTGATCATGGAAAGCTATTTATCTGGTTTAACTCTTACTGATGCTGCTGCCAAATTCAGTGAAGCACTTTTTGCAGAAGATACTTGTGCAGATGTTTTTATGAACTCTGCGGAGCTTTTTGTAGAGAAAATATACCGACGCACCATTAATTCAGAAGGGATTGATGTAAGTTACGAGAAATATGAGATTAACGGTGAATTTGTAGCACAATGTACCCAACCACAAGATGTTGAAACTTATCAAAGCTTTCATTATGACGACCTAGACACAGAAGCTCTTAAACATAAAGTGAAACATACCCTGGATACAACCAAAGCAAGAGCACTTGCTACTACAGCCCCAACCTCTGGTGAATACACTGTGCTAATATCTGGACAGTATGTAAAAGATATCTTTCACTATTACTTAGAGCGTTCATCAGCAAGCTTAATCTATCCAAACTACTCAAACTTCCAAATTGGAAAGTCAGTGCAGGGTGAGGATGTTACTGGTGATGTCATTTCCATTCTACTAACAGCCAAAGAACCCTATAGTGAAGAAGGTATTGCAATGACAGACCGTACCTTAGTTACGGAAGGTGTACTTAAAACAATTCATGGCAATAGCCGATTCTCCTATTACCTGAATACACCACCAACAGGTTCTTATAACCATATCCGTGTTCCTTCCGGGTCTATGTCCTTCGAGGATATGAAAACAGGTAAATTTCTTCACATTGTAAACTTTTCAGATTTTCAAATGGATACCCTTTCAGGTCACTTTGGCGGAGAGATTCGACTTGCCTTCTTAAGTGATGGGAATACCATAACCCCAGTTACAGGAGGCTCCATTCATGGAAGCATCATAAAAGCCCAAAAGAACCTAATCTTCTCAAAAGAATTACAAGTTGAAAAGGGTTTTGATGGACCATTGGCTGTTAAATTTGAAAATATTAACGTAGCTGGTATATAACAATACGTTAAAATATACGAAAGAAAGGCTTGGTTATAGATACAAAAAGCAAATCATAATCTCTACAGATTATGGATACCTTTTCAATCTATAACCAAGCTTTTATTATTTAACTACCTCTCAGCTTTTGTTCTACCAACCGAATTGATTACAGGGGTTTTTATTTTCTTCACTTTACAGACTTTTCTGTCATAGGTTAATAAACCATTCACTTCCTCCTCTACATCAGATAACTGGGTAAATACAGACGCACAAAGCCCCTTCTTTATATATATCTTCATATCTTTTTTAAATAATCTCTGTATGTCTTTATTTAATTCCTCTATATCCTTGTAAATTTGATATCCATATATTTTATCTGAATAAGAGTGACCTTTGATATGACAAGCAAATCCAGCAAATTCTGAAAGGGCAATGGCTCTCTTCTCTGGCTTTATTTTTAATTTTCTAAAATAGTTGTGTATACTTAAGAAGTCTCCTCCTTTTTGATCAAACCATCCGCTGGCTTGATCGATTAGCCTGGTTTTATCTAAACTTCTAATTAGCTTCACCACTTTCTTGGAGTCAAATTGACCCCAGCCTTCATTAAATGGTACCCATACTGCTAATGAAGGACAGTTATATAAAAGTTCTACAGTTTTTTTGCAGTCTCCTAGCCAGGATCTTCTGCCCCTTTCATCTAATCTGGCAAATAAAGAATATCTATTATCTTTGATATATTGAAGTACATGGGGAAAAACTATGGGTAAATAACCAATTAAAAATTGATTATAAGTCTCTCCTCCATTAACCATATCCTGCCAAACAATCATCCCGAGTCTATCGCAATGATAGTACCAACGTAATGGCTCAATTTTAATATGCTTTCTCAACATATTAAATCCTAATGCTTTCATCTTACTGATATCAAAGATTAAGGCTTCATCACTTGGTGCTGTATATAGCCCATCGGGCCAGTAGCCTTGATCTAATACACCATTCTGATAGTAGGGCTTTCCATTTAAAAACACTCGTGGAATACCAGCATAATCCTCCTTTATGGAGAAACTACGCATAGCAAAATAACTCTGTATCCTATCTTCTTTAAAAGAAATCTTTAAATCATATAGATAGGGGTCCTCCGGACTCCATGGACGTATCTTAGGAATGGGAAGCAAAAACTTATGGCCAACTCCCATGATACTTAAGACACTTTTTCCTTCCATCTGAATTTCTATATGAAATTTAGGCTGCCCAGTCTGGTTCTTCCAATGATTTAAGTGAAGTTCCAGTGCTATTGTACCTTCGTCTAAATAGGGGGTTATTTTGATACAGGTTATATATTGTTCAGGTACCCACTCCAGCCATACTGTCTGCCAGATTCCACTTTGCGCTGTATAAAACATACCGCCTCTTTTTAGCTTTTGTTTACCCCTGCTGTGATATGAAGAATCAGAATAGTCAATTACCTTAACAGTTAGTATATTTACCCCCTGTTTTAAAGAAGAGGTTATATCCACAGAAAAAGGAAGATATCCTCCCGTATGTTTTTTTAAGCACTGGCTATTTATGGATACCTCACAATATTGATCCACTGCACCAAAATGAAGAATGCACCTCTTCTTACTGGGTATTTCATCTACCCTAAACTCTCTTTTATACCATAAGGTGTCTTCCGGATATACTTGCCTATTCACCTTCGACAAGACACTTTCAGGTGAAAAGGGGACAATAATCGTTCCATCATAGCAATGTGGTTCTTGTCTTAATTTGGTTATAGCGTACTCCCAGGGGCCATTTAATATGGTATAGTTGTCTCTCACTAATTGAGGTCTTGGGTACTCGGTTAAAATATGAAAAGGATCCATCTCCTCACCCCATTTTGTATATAGTTGATGGGGTTGTTGCTCTTTACCGGTAAATACAAATGTTTTCACTAAATCTTTTAATGTCATATAGTCACCTGCTACGAATTTCATATGGAATTTTATTTAAATTTATTTATTCTATATTTTTAAACTAGACGTAAAGTTCTTTCCTATATTTGACTCAGGCATCATTTAATCAGAAAGTCAAAAGCCTGACTCCTTATTCTTCCACCCAATAGGTCAAATTCATAATCTTTATTATGTCCTCTTTTTTTACATCTATCATTTTATCTAATTAAAATTCACTATACATTTTAAATATATCACATTCCTTATATATCACATTCTATATATATCACATTCCTTATATATCACATTCTATATATATCACATTCCTTATATCTCACATTCTATATATTTCACATTCTATATATTTCACATTCCTTATATTTCACATTCCTTATATTTCACAAAATATCATCAACTATAACTTTTTATCTTATCATTATTATTATATTACTTATTATTATAACTTAACTGAATAAAGCTTGTGGTAATAATAAAGTAATGCTATGATTATGCTAGCATCAGGGCGGAATTATACCCTAATACACATAAAAATAAAGTATTGTATACCTAATATATGTTTAGGTATGGCTGGAGGTTAACATGAGAAGAACAGATCGTGAAGTGAAAGATATGGAAGATATCCTATCCATTATTAAAAAGTGTGATGTATGTAGACTTGCTTTTTTTGATGAGGAGTTTCCTTACATCATTCCTCTTAACTTTGGTTATTCCTATGAAAATGAAGAACTCTTATTTTATTTTCACAGTGCTAAAGTTGGTAAGAAATTAGATTTAATTGCTGCTAACAATAAAGTGAGTTTTGAAATGGATTGTTCCCATGAACTAATTGAAGGTGATGAAGCTTGTAAATATTCTATGGCCTTTGAAAGTGTATGTGGTAACGGACAAGTAGAGCTCTTAGAAAAAGAATCAAAAATTCTTGCACTTAACAAATTAATGAAACAGTATACTGGCAAGGAAGATTTTCATTTTGATGAAAAGGTTCTAGCAATGACTGAAGTCTTTCAACTAAAAGTAAATTCTATTACTGGTAAGAGGAAAACCATAAATAAGAATTAAATATTTTTAAATAACCATCTAAATAAAGTATTGATCTTACCTTACTAACTAGTTTATATATTCCCTTAGTACTTGGAATGGGCTGCTGCAGATTTATTTGCAAC
>DALYNO010000162.1:0-7233 GCA_031975295.1 Anaerocolumna sp.
ATAACTTAATCGCACCTTTTGCCACGCTATACATGTACACTCAGGGAATCACTGATGTTCAGATCGGATTGATACTATCAATTGCTATGTTTGTTCAGGTATTTTTCTCATTCTTTGGTGGCATCCTCACCGATAAGTTGGGACGCAAATTTACAACCATGATGGGTGATTTCTTTGGCTGGGGTGTTGCTTGCTTGATCTGGGCAATTTCAGGTAACTTTTGGCTTTTTTTAATTGCTGTTATATTTAACAGTTTTGAACAGATTAACCAAACGGCGTGGTTTTGCCTATTAATAGAAGATGCTAATCCCAAAGACTTGGTGGGAATTTATACCTGGGTAAACATAGGAGGTCTAGTTGCAATCTTTTTTGCACCAATTTCTGGATTGTTGATAAGTTCCTTTTCTGTAGTTCCTGTAGTTCGTGTTTTATATATTGTTTTCGCTGTTAATATGATGATTAAGGCAATTATTACTATCAGACATTGTGATGAAACGAAACAAGGTAAGATTCGTATGACTGAGACGAAAAATACCTCGGTTCTGCAGATGTTATACGAATATAAGGATTTGATACCTAAATTGCTCAGGAATAAAGAGATTATAAAAGTACTCATTGTCTGTGTGATTTTACATATAACGAATCTTGTCAATACTAATTTCTTTAGCTTGTATGTAACGCAAAGGTTAGGAATAGCAGATCGCTATTTGGCATTTTTCCCTATTTTGAATGCGGCTGTGATGTTGATATTTATGATAGGCATACAGCACCGATTGGAAGCAGTGAAATTTAGAATACCTATGTGGATTGGTCTAGTATTGTATGCTGTGTGTGCAGCTCTTCTAATACTGTCTCCAATCGGTAATATACCAATTATTATCCTTTATGTATTTGTTGGAGCAGTAGCCAGTGCCCTTGTGGTGCCTCGCAAAGATGCCTTGCTTCAGCTAAACATTAATCCCAAGGAACGAGCTCGCATTAATGCTTTGATTATGTCCTTTACTATTGCTTTTGCATCACCCTTTGGCTACTTGGCTGGATGGTTATCAAGTATAGATCGTCGCTTGCCATTTGTATTTACATTTACTATTTTCATTGTAGCAATCATTATCGTTGGCAGTATCCGTGATCCCGAATTCTCTAAAGAGCATAGAGAAGATGATAATCCGATGACGCAAGGTATGAGTAATCAAGCTTAAATCTCTATCATTGTGAGAGATTTTAAAAATGTTTACATTTCGGTTTCCTGTCTGGAATTAGACTATTTGGCAGGTATAAGCTGGCAGGACAAACAATGGCTATTGTATAACTTATTAACAGAATTAATGGAGTATAGCATGAGTGAATATTTAAAACAAAAAGATTTCATTGAGCTTTCAGAGGCAGGTTATGAAGAAGCCATAGTTCAGTTTTTTAAATTAAATGGAATAACCATTGATGATTTTGATTATGTTGGAAAATGTGATTCTGAATGTCCCCATTGTGAAGCTGAAAGTTTTAGTGTATGGCGTAAAAATATTGGATTCAATAAAGCAGAAGAGACATTTACTTTCGATTTAGAAACAGCAGATGATATACTGGACTTTGCAATATACTGGTGCAATAAATGTGGTAAGTGGACTACTTATATTGAGTAGTGTTGAAATAAGGTTAGTATTATACTGAAGGTATTGAAGATGAACCTGAATAGGAGTTATTACATTTGGTATCTATAGGGAAATGACTTCACATAATGTACTGTTAAACAGACAAATAGTATAATTTGCGTGCTGAGAGGGAGCATTAAATACTATCAGCTAGCTATTATACTACATGTCTGCCAAGCTATGTGAAAGAAAAGTTATACCTGTGGAACTGCATGTTATGAAAGCTTTGTTCATATCAAAAATGCTACAAACCTAGAGGACTTACATCTTGTTCAATTATAATTTGTTGCATTTCTTTAACCTTAAGATTTCTTGTGATATAACGAATTATTTTTTCTCTAATCCATTTCTCAACACTTTCATTAGGAGCAATAATTTTTCTTCTATTTTGGATAAATCCTCCTCTTCCACCATTAATTCATCTACATTATTGATTACCAATTGTATAAACGAATCCACAAATTCTTTTGGAAATTCATTACTTATAGTTGAATACTCATAGTTTATGCCCATAATTGAATTTAACTCTGATTTGTTAGATTCGCAAGCTATTTCTTCTAATACCCGATTATATATATTCGTATTTTTTTCTTTTGTAAACCTTCTGCTAAGCTGATAATATTCCGGATTTTCTCTTGAAAATTGGATTCCAGCCAGCACTTGTTTTTGCAGATAAGTAAAAATGTCTACTTTATGGGAAATAGTCATGAATTCCATCTTTTTATGCCAGGCTTCTTTCATTAAAACAATATATAAATCTTCTTTATTGTTAAAATAATGATAGAAATTACCTTTACTGGTATTTGCATCCTTAATTATTTTATTAACTGATGCATTTTCAAAGTCGTTTCTACTGAATTCTATTAATGCCATCTCTAATATAGTATCTCTTTTATTCATGATTGTTGTGTCACCTCTTGTATAACTCTTCCATATGGTTAACCGCTTTTATGTTACCTTTTTCCTGTTTCATAATTGCTGCAATATTCTGAGCTTTCAGAATTACATCTTCCTTGTTCATTTCAACAAATCTACTTATGAAATCTTCTTCAGCATCACTTTCTTTTAAAGGTTTTAGTGAATAACCCAAATGGTATAGCCGCTTTGCCCAAAAGGGTTGGTCTACTTGAAAGGGCATAATTACTTGTGGCACCCCATTGCGTAGTGCTGCAGCCATTGTACCGACCCCGCCATGGTGTAAAATACCTTTAGATCTGCCAAATACGCCATCATGGGGTAAAAAATCTTTTATAAGTATATTGTTACTGGAAAGCATAGAAATTCCGCTATTTCCTGTAATAATAATTCCTCTATTTCCACTTCTGGATATCGAAGCAACTATTTTCTTCATAAAAGACTGAGGATTATTTAGTGGCATGGATGAGAATGTCACGATTATTGGTTTTTCTCCGTTTTTTAAGAATTCCTCTGTTTCTTTATCAAGTGGAAGGTTATCCTCTAACATCGGAAATCCAGATAAGTAAACTTTTTCTTCAAATTCTTTTGTATCATAAAATAAGCTTGGAGAAATAGGATATATGATTGGTACCTGGTTCGTTATCATATACGCACCAGATTTTCTTTTTTTTAATTTTAACTCGTTTTCTCTAAAAGCATTAATATCCTTTATATTATTACTTTCAGCTCCCAGGTTAGCCAATTTATATGTTAGTTTGTTTAAAAAACTGCCAAGATTTCTTGTTGTGATAGCAAGATGGGGGAATGTTGAAACTGGATATATAATAGGTATTGGTGGCATTGAGATACATAGTATACCTAATTTTTCTGCGATATCAACTGCTCCAAAGGCTTTGGGATGATAAACGATAACATCCTTTTTTTGACATGCTTCATAAAATTCTGTCATGGTTTTTTTATACAATGGATTAATTACTCTTTTGGCATATTGCATTGCTTTTATGGGATGCTTTAAACCATCTTCAAACACTTGCTTCCCTTCTTGCGTCTGTAATATTGCCATTAGATCTAGACTGCATTCTTGAAAATCCAAGCCGTTATTTTCTACAAAATTCTTGAAGGTTTCTCCAGTACATATGGTGACATTATGACCGAATTCTCTAGCAGTTTTACCGATTGCTACATATGGTTGTACATCTCCTCGTGAACCTAAACATAAAAATATAATATCCATCCTTACCTCCTTAGACTGCATGGTCTATAAATATATAATAGACCACATGGTCTATTCTGTCAAGATATATAAATAATATTTTTTATAGATGTATTAACTTAAGTATTCCATCTTGATTCTATAGTGTCCAATCGTAAAATCTTACTTATCTTCATTCTATTTTGTTAATACTTGACACTCAACCAGATTAACATTATATTAAACATAATATTTAATCAATCTACAAATTTATAAGAAAGGGATGGATAAGAGGTGTATAGGAACAATTTCATGGGATACATTCTTTTACGAGGAAAAATATAATGAAAACAATATTGATTTTAGTTGATGGGCTGAGACCTGATGCTTTAGATAAGTTTACCCAAGGAGATAAATTAAAAAATATATCATCTTATACTTTGAAGGGACAGACGGTAATGCCTTCTGTTACCCTTCCATGTCATATGTCACTTTTTCACAGTGTAGATCCATCAAGGCATGGCACTACTACAAATACATATATGCCACAAGTAAGACCTATAAATGGTTTATGTGAGGTTTTAAAAACATACAAAAAGAAATCTTGTTTCTATTACAATTGGGAGGAGTTACGTGATATTGCAAGACCTGGTTCATTGATGCAATCAGTTTTTTATAGTGGAAGTCAATATGGTTGGGAACTTTCTAATAACAAGGTAACGAAAGCCGCTGTAGAAAATATAAAAGAATTAATGCCTGATTTTGCATTTGTTTACTTGGGTTATGTGGATGAGGCTGGACATGCATCTGGTTGGATGAGTGAACATTATTTTAAGGCTGTAAAAAATAGTTTGGACAATATTGAGTATATACTCAATCATGTAACAGAAGATTATACAGTCATTATTACTGCTGATCATGGCGGTCATGACAGGACACATGGAACAGATAAACCAGAAGATATGACAATACCTGTTTTTTTTATTGGGAGAGATTTTACACCTGGAGAAGAACTGGTAGATATAAGTATGAAAGACATAGCACCAACAATTACTGCTATCCTTAATATACCGGCTGATGAATTTTGGGAAGGAAGAAGTATTAAATGAAATATAGTAAAAAGAGATTAATAAATTTATTTTCTCTAGTTTATTTTGTTAGCTATATAACACGAATCAATTTTGGTGCGATTATTTCAGAAATGGTTATTGATATCGGAATATCGAAAGGTTTACTTTCCATGTCATTAACTGGAGGTTTTATAACTTATGGATTAGGACAAATCATAAGTGGAGTTTGTGGAGAAAAATATTCACCTTATAAGTTAATTTCAATTGGTCTTGGTGTTACAAGTCTTATGAATATACTGATTACGTTAACAGAGAGTCCGTATCAAATGTGTATCATATGGTGTGTAAATGGTTTTGCACAGGCATTTATGTGGCCACCGCTCGTCAAAATAACGACCAGCATATTTACGGAAGAAGAATATAAAAACGCTGTTGTACAAATTTCATGGGGGAGTTCCTTTGGTGTAATAGCGATATATTTATTGGCTCCATTATTAATTTCAATATTCGGTTGGCGGTCAGTTTTTATTTTCTCAGCAATGTGTGGTATTTATATGATAGCAAGATGGACAAAGTATTTTTGTAATGTTAACAATGATATCCATACTAACAAAACGAATACAATGGAAAAAGAGAAACTAAGACTGTTTTCTCCTGTAATTTTGGCAATTATGTTGGCCATAATAATACAAGGAATGTTACGTGATGGAGTAACAACATGGATGCCCTCCTTTATATCTGAAACATTTAAGATAGATAATAAGATTTCTATTTTGACAGGTGTATTACTTCCTATATTTAGTATTTTTAGTCTAAAAGTAACAGCAAAATTATATCAGTTAAAATGTAAGAATCCAATTACCTGTGCAGGCATGGTATTTGGTGGTGGAACCTTTGTTGCACTTTTATTATTTTTGCTAGCAAACAATAATATAGTTCTTTCTGTGGTATTAACAGCATTACTGACAGGATGCATGCATGGAGTAAATTTATTATTAATTTGCATGATACCCCCATTTTTTGAAAGGGTTGGAAAAGTATCAACGGTATCGGGAATACTGAATAGTTGTACTTATCTGGGGAGTGCGATATCCACCTATGGAATAGCTATATTGTCTGAAAATTTCGGTTGGAACGTTACTCTTGAAATTTGGTTTATATTGGCGGCTATTGGAACTGTTTTATGTTTTGTAACTGGGCATAGATGGAAAATAGAGCAAACTATGCAATAATTTATAAAGTGTACCAATTACTATAATGGTTCTGATTTTATAACGAAATACAGTATAATCCCGGGTAGGTGTAAGCCTACCCGGAATTATATTGTGTTTTAATTTTTTAATCTATTGGACTGACACCTTGTGCTATCAATATTCTTTGAATTTCTTTAACCTCAAGATTTCTTGGTAATACATTATTTCTTACGCATAAAGCAGCGGCAATGCCAACAGCTTGACCCATATTCACACAGATGGGCATAACGCGGTAATTAGAATGAGCCTTGTGTGTTCCAGAAATATTTCTGCCAGCCAGAAATAGGTTATCAATAGCTTTAGGAATAAAACATCCGTAGGGGATTGTATATCCTTTTGGTTGGCTAAAATTATATTGAACACCAGTTTTATCAAGACCGCTGCCACTTATATTGTGGATATCGAAATTAAAATGCGCATTTGCTACAACCCAATTATCAAATACTTTGGCGCTTAGAATATCTTCCTCGTTAAGAGTATATTCGCCAATAAAATGTCTTGTTTCTCTTACACCAATGATTGAGGCAGAAGTTAGCAGAAAGCAATTCTCATAACCAGGAACATATTCCCTTAAGAAATTAACTATGACATCTATTTGATTTCTGCAGAGATAAGTAGCCTGGGTTAAGTCTTGGGCATTTGTTCCATCTACTTCTATGCAATTGGTCATGTTACAGGTAACGATACCAGGTAACGTACTTTGATAGAGCAGTACATGTCCCGCTGGGTGTGGAATGTTTTCCTTAGCTAATGTTTGGATAAAGCCTTTTGGTATTTCTATATTAGATTCAAAACTATCTGGGAAAACTGCTGTTTCGAAATTAACGCCTGCAACTTTAAACATAATAGTCATAGGCTGCATTTTTCCATCACTTTCTCTGCCAATATGATAGGGTGCGCCAGTTTTTGCAGCAATATCGCCGTCACCTGAGGCATCTATAACAATCTTAGCGAATATAGCTTCACGACCAGACTTACTTTCGATAATGACGCCTTTTATACATTCATTTTCAATGATTGCATCACTGGCAAAAGTGTAGAGCTGTAGGTTAACACCCGCTTCCAGAAGCATATTTAGCATAACAGTCTTTAATTTTTCTGTATTAATTCTTTGCTTATAGTTACGGTCCATATTGAATTGGTTCATATTATTT
>DALYNO010000162.1:7243-8207 GCA_031975295.1 Anaerocolumna sp.
GATTTCCTCATAAAAGCCACCTATGGTATTACCAGTCCAATGGCTCATCATTCCGGTGGTAGCAACTCCACCTACATCTCCTGCTTGATCAATTAGCATAGTAGTGGCACCTTGCCTGGCTGAATTAATTGCTGCTGAGAAACCAGCAGGACCTGCACCAATAACAAGAACATCAACTTCTGCTTTGATAGGAATCTTTTTGGATAATTCGGTATAATAATTCATATGATAACTCCCTTACATGTTTTATAAGTGCATTATAAGCCAAAAACAGAAGGGCGGCACAGAATATTTTTGGTAAAGGGTAGGATTATATTTAGGCTTTTTGTCTGTACTCCTTAGGAGAAACACCAACTATATGTTTAAAAACTCTTCCAAAATAACCAAGATCATTAAAACCAACCAGGATACCAATTTCCGTTAATGATTTAGAAGTTATGTCGATAAGCTCTTTTGCCTTTAGAATTCTAATATTATTTATATACTCAGTAATAGATATATTGATCTTTTCTTTAAAAAGATGGCTAAGATAGGTTGGATTACAGTAAGCATTGGCAGCTAATAGGGTAAGAGGCAGAGGTCTGTCATAATTTTCTCTGATAAAGGCAGTGGTAGTATTCAAAATGAAATTATTTTTATGTACGAAAAATACATCGTTGTGTATTCCTTTTTTAAGAGGAGCAGAAACGCTATATTCCAATGATAATTTAAAGGCAAGGCACATGTGATGAATAAGCATAGAGATATGACAATGAAGCGATTCTAAAGCAAGGTCCGAATTTTTTGCAGAATTAAGAAAGTTGTATTTAGCTTCCTCTTTATTAAAGCAGTACAAAGATGAATTTATCTGAATATGATTCATAGAATCTTCAAGGTTTTTGTAAAACTGACCAATACAAATGATAGCAATTAACTTTTCATCACAAACAACTGGAAATATGACTTCATATAATCCCATATAGCA
>DALYNO010000163.1:0-8167 GCA_031975295.1 Anaerocolumna sp.
CTGAAAAACAACCGGATATAAAAATAAGGCATTCCTAAATTACAATAAATAGGAACGCCTTTGTCCTGCATCTATATTACTATTCATAGAAACGTTTGTCAATAAAATTATTTTACTAATTTTGATTGTAAAACAATAGTAAATAGATCCAAATAGACTATTTTAAAATATTTTATATAATTACTTAATAATTATCGTAGCCTGCTAATTCTCCGCCACATTTATCGCAAAAATCCAAGCCTACTAAAGTAATACCTCCACAATCAGGGCAAATCATTTTCTCAGGTAGTATCTCTTTCTCTACGATTTCATACTCCTGCTTTGTGTCTTCTTGCTTGTCTATATGCTCTAATACAGTGTCAGTGTTATCCTGCTTTAAATTATGTTGTTCTGAACTTTTAAATAATTTACGAAATAATGACATAAGCCCACCACCTTTAACAATACAGTATTAGGAACAGATTATGTTTCTTATTAATTCTATGTGAGTGTAGTACCTAGATTATGTTTTCTGTTCCACGGTATTTATTCATTAAACCTTTAAAAATCTCACCATTGGTTGGTGGTGTATAAGTAATGGCATTAGCGCCAGCTTCAATGGTTCTAAGAATACTTTCTTCTGTAGTTCCTCCTGTTGCAATAATGGGAATTTTAGGAAAGTTCTTTCTAATGTCTCTTACAATATTAACCGTATTGGATGCTCCTGATACATTTATAATGTCTGCTCCTGCTTCAATTCTAGCCTCAATATCAGTCTTATCTGATACCACTGTAATGACTATGGGAATATCAACTTTTTGTTTCAGAAAGCTAATGGTTTCATTGGGTGTAGGTGCATTCAGAACCACACCTACAGCTCCTTGAAATTCAGCATCTTCTGCCAAGTTTAATACTCTTGAGCCTGTTGTTGTGCCACCGCCAACGCCACAAAATACCGGAACATCAGAACAGCTAATAATTGCATGGGTTATAATGGGTTGAGGTGTAAAAGGATACACTGCAATCACTGCATTTGCATTACAATTTCTTATGATAGCTACATCTGTTGTAAAAACAAGAGATTTTATTAATTTTCCAAATATTCTAATACCACTTGCTTGTTCTATAACCTGAGGTACTCGTACCATGTGTTTTCGCAGATTACCATCTATTTCTGGTAAATGCTTTTCTTCCATATGTTATCCTCCTGTGGTAAAAATTAGAAGTCCTAAACCAGTATACCATTTTTAACCGACAAAACAAGCAGTTTTTTATTTTATTTTCAGTATTTCTTAGTTAACTTCACCAAAAAAAATCATAAACGGTCTTCTCATTCGTTACGTTAATTTTTACTCTTTTTATCTACTGGTTTATATTTTGCTTATCTTCAAGAACCGGTGCCATCTTCTGACTCATACCGCGCATTTCAATATATGGCACACCTTTCTTTTCTATATAATCTCTGGTAATTATAACCTTTCCGATATTGTCATCTTTGGGAATTTCATACATAATATCCATCATGAATTCCTCCAAGATGGCTCTAAGGGCTCTGGCACCTGTTTTCTTCTCCATCGCTTTTTCAGCAATAGCTTCCATAGCTCCATCATCAAATTCCAGTAATACCTCATCGTATTCTAATAGCCTTTTATACTGTTTTAGAATAGCATTTTTAGGCTCTTTTAGAACTTTTATAAGCATTTCTTTTGTCAGTCCTTCCAATGTAAATACAATGGGAAGTCTGCCTATAAACTCTGGTATCATACCAAATTCTCTTAAATCTTCCACTGCAACTTTTTTAAGCAGATTTGGGTCATTATCATACTTATCCTTTAAATCTGCACTAAATCCAATTGAAGATTGTTTATTCAGTCGGGTTTTTATAATATTATCTATCTCCGGAAAAGCACCGCCGCAAATAAACAAAATATTTCTGGTGTTAATGGTTGTAAGCGGAACCATTGCATTTTTACTGGAGGCTCCCACAGGCACTTCGACCTCACTGCCTTCTAATAGTTTAAGAAGTCCTTGCTGCACAGACTCTCCACTTACATCTCTATTATTTGTATTTCTTTTTTTCGCAATCTTATCAATTTCATCTATGAAAATAATACCCTGCTCTGCTTTTTCTACATCGTTATCTGCTGCTGCAAGTAATTTAGATAATACGCTCTCTACATCATCGCCAATATAACCAGCTTCTGTTAATGAAGTAGCATCTGTAATTGCTAAAGGAACATTAAGTAGTTTGGCAAGGGTTTTTACTAAAAAGGTTTTGCCGCTGCCTGTCGGTCCAATCATAAGCATATTGGATTTTTCTATTTCCAGGTCATCCCTTGTCTCTGCCCCAATTCTTTTATAATGGTTATAAACTGCTACAGAAAGAGCTTTCTTGGCATACTCTTGTCCCACTACAAAATCATCAAGTTGTCCCTTAATAATATGTGGTGCCGGTATTTTCTTAACATTTAAAACTTTATCTTCTGCTTTTTTTTCTGCTGCCTTTTCTTCTTTTTTCTTCTTAAGCTTCTGGCTCTGTGGTATATCTTTTTGTATAGAATTAAAGTTCATAAAATTAGGATTTAAACCCATCATATCCATATATGGGTTTCCACTATTATTAATCGTATCAAAGGTCTTTTGCATACAATCAGAACAAATACATATATTATTTGGTATTCTTACCATCTTACCAACTTTACTCTCAGGTCTGCGGCATATATAACAAACTGATTCATATTCGTCTGTATCTTTTTTATTATCCGTAATGTTGCTGTCTTTATTACTGTCTTTGTTACTGTCTTTGTTACTGTCGTTGTTACTGTCTTTGTTACTGTCTTTATTGTTTTCTTTATCTAAATCTTCGTCTTTAAAATCATGATCCATATATTTTCTCCTTCTAAGCACCTGGTGTGCTAAGCTTAAATGTGCGTAAGTACAATTATATCTTACCTTTTCTATGGTTACAATATTATAAAGTTTAATTTTTTATAACTTATAAGTGATTTTTCTATAAACAATTTAATAACTAATATTCTTTTATTTGGCAGGTAAATTAATTTTAACATATAATATTAGTAACTGTCAAAAAACTTGATAAATTGTCCTATGAAACTTAAGCCCAATTCCCGTGAAATCCACAAAGGGTATTCAGATAATAGGAGGCAGTCTCCATTACATAGAAAAACTGCCTTCTATCCGTTAAACACATTTAAACTATGTTAACGATCAGAAGGCAGTCAAGCCTTTATTTCTTAACAGTTCTTGTAATTGTCATGTAAATTACTGAAGTGATTCTGATTGAGGCATTTTGCCTAAAGTAACAGTAATTTCTTTTTCTTCGAATTTTCCATTAACCCCCCGCATAACTGTAACAGTAATATCTGTACCCACACGATAGGAGGTAACCTTTTCTTTTAATTGTGTCCCAGCAGTTATCTCCGTATCATTCACTTTAGTAATAATATCACCAGTCATAATCCCTGCTTTTTCTGCACTCTCTCCAGCTAGAACGGATTTAACATATACACCTACCGGCCAAGAGTACATATCAGCTATTTCTTCTGTTACATCACTGTAGGATATACCAAGGTATCCTTTTTCATTATATTTTAAAACTTCCCTATTCATTAATTCATCTATAATAGGTATGGCTTTTGAAATCGGAATGGCAAATCCCATTCCCTCCACTTCATTTGAGGCATATTTTACAGTATTGATTCCAATCACTTCACCTTCCAAGTTTAGTAAAGCACCACCACTATTACCTGGATTTATAGCCGCATCGGTCTGTAATAATACCATTGTTTTATCATCTACATGTACTTTTCTATCTTTTGCACTAATATATCCTACAGTGGTGGACTGTCCATATCCCAATGCATTACCAATTGCAACTGCCATCTCACCAACTTTGACTTTATCAGAGTCACCTAAGGTAGCAACTGTGATTGCTTTGAGGGTATCAGCTTTAATCGTTGATAAATCTATGGATATAACTGCAAGATCTGCTGATGCATCTGTTCCTTTTATTATAGCCTCAGCTTCCGTTCCATCTATAAATTTAACTTTGATGGGATCTGCACCTTCAACTACATGATTGTTTGTAGCAATTAGTAATTCTTTATCATTCTTACTAACAATAATACCAGATCCACCACCTTCATTTTCTTTATCCACCTGTTGTCCAAACCAATCATAGTAGGACTGGGTGTAGGTTGTGGTAATCGTGACAATGGATGACATGGTCTTATCTACTACGTCAGTTATATCCGTTTTTTGCTCAATGGTCCCATTGGACACACTGGTTGTTGTAAGCTGTTTATCCTTATCTAATGGTGGATTAATTAAAATTCCATTGTTACTTAGGCCACCACCTATATGCAGTGTAAAGGGTACTGCGTCCTTGTTAATTTTATAGTAGACTGCGTTAAAACCGGCAAATGTGCCTCCTGCAATAAGTCCAAATACAGCAGCCCCTAAAACAAACTTGGCAAATCTGCCCACAGGGTTCTTTTTCTTACTGGCCTTATTATCAGTAGAATTGCTTCCCGCACCTTTTATCCTGTAAACTCCACTCTGATCATCATTTCTGGCTCTATCATCTAAATAATCTCTTAAAAATGGGTTCTTATATGGTTCCTCATTGGATTTATCTGAAGATGCAGATGCAATTTGTTCAGCCCAAAAGCTATAGGAACTATTGTTGGTACCATTCTCATTACCTACCTTACTGTTCCTCTCAAAAAATCCTGGCTCACGATAGGTTTCCTTATTGTTATTCGTATCGCCTTCTCCTGAAGTCTTGTCTAAGCTCGCCAGCTGGGATTCTATATTTGTATTCTCATTCTCTTCCTTTTTCCATGGTTCCTTAGAAACTTCTTTGTCAAAAAAATTATCCGACATAGTAATCTCCCTCCTAAAAACTAATCAACTATTTTATTTGTAAGTTATATATTTATTTGTTTATTACCTTATGGATTAATTGTAACAAGTGTTTGTGTTAAGATTGTGAATAAAATGATGCAATATTAAAAATTTTTATTACTCTTGTTTTACATAATATTATAAATTTCTTAAGATAACGATAGAAATTTTAAGAAATTTACGTATTGTGAAATATCTGGTAATCATGTATCATAATATTGACGTTTTTTGACCAGACTTAAATAAGAATTTATTAATAAACTACTTATATTTTACTATAGATATAAGTAATTTTAAACCTTGTTAATATATATTCCTTGATTTATTTTATTCCTTAAGTAAAAGAAAATAAGTAAACGGGAAGCCACCCAAACTTCTTTTACTGTAATCATTTGGCTTACTCCTGATAACAGGGGCTAATATAGGTGTATATTATGATTAAAGATAATCAAAAAATATTTAATAGAGTACATGTAGTGGCTGATGGATGTTTATTAGTCATATCTTATGTTTTATCCTATTTCCTTAGGTTTTACACCCCCCTTAGGTATTTATTTTATGATTCCAAGGCGAATTTCTATTCCCTGGCTAGATATTCAGAGATTCTAATTTATTTAATACCCGGATTTTTAATTATATATTATGCCTGTAATTTATACAGTCCTAAACGGGTTCAAAGCAGACGAGTAGGTATATGGAATATTGTAAAAGCTAATTTCTTTGGAGTATTTTATTTTACATTTATACTATACGCAACAAATGAATCCCATATTTCCCGTTACATGATATTTATATTCTTTGTAACAAATGTTGTAATTGACACTGTATTTCGTTCCATTATCTCTGCCTCTTTGCAGACCGCTAGGAAAAAGGGATATAATTTAAAGCATATCATATTGGTCGGTTACAGTAGAGCAGCTGAGAATTATATAGACAGAATATTAGTAAATCCAGAATGGGGTTATTATATACACGGTATATTAGATGATACTGCTTCCCCTGGTACCAGTTATAAAAATATTAAAGTAATAGGAACCATCGATACTCTTCTAGATATCCTACCGCAAAATGGCCTGGATGAAATTGCAATCACCTTAAGTATTGATGAATATTCAAAGCTTGGCCAGATTGTAAGCCTATGTGAAAAGTCCGGCGTGCATACGAAATTTATACCCGATTATCAGGATTTCTTCCCAACCATACCTTATACAGAAGACTTGGACGGGCTTCCTGTTATTCATATAAGAAACGTTCCCTTAAGTAACCTAATTAATCGTATTGCCAAACGTATTGTGGATTTAGTTGGTTGTGTTGCAGCCTTACTTATATTTGGTATTCCTATGATTATTGTTGCTCTTATTATTAAATTTACTTCACCTGGTCCTATTATCTTTACTCAGGTCAGAATTGGAAGACATAATAAAGAGTTTAAAATGTATAAATTCCGTTCTATGGAAGTGCAAACTGAAACAAAAGAGAAAAAAGCCTGGACAACCTTTAATGATCCAAGAGTCACAAAAATCGGTAAGTTTATACGTAAGACCAGCATAGATGAACTCCCTCAGCTATTTAATATCTTAAAAGGTGAGATGAGTATGGTTGGTCCAAGACCTGAAAGACCGTTTTTCGTAGATAAATTCAAGGAAGAAATACCTCGCTATATGATAAAACATCAAGTACAGCCCGGACTTACAGGTTGGGCACAGATAAATGGGTTTAGAGGTGATACCTCAATTCGTAAGCGTATTGACCATGATTTATACTACATTGAAAATTGGACATTAGGGCTGGATTTTAAGATATTGTTTTTAACAATTTTCAAAGGATTTGTTAATAAGAATGCATACTAAACCCCAAGGAGCTAGCCTAGACTTAGATAAAAGTGTGCATCGATTTTAACATTAACTATGCCTCACACTATGTGAGGCATAGTTGTTTATAAATATCTACATAGTATTTGCAAGAGAAAGGATATGTTATGGCTAAGAAGAAGAAAAGAATACGATTCAAAAAAAAGGTAATTATAATATTTGATTTGTTCCTGTTAATTATAGTACTGGGAGCCGGTTATTTTTTGCATTTAGCAAATAAAACCCAAAGGGACACTTCAGGTGATGATCAAATTGTAACCAATGATATTAATAATGCTGATTTAGAAGGTTATAGAAATATCGCCTTGTTTGGTGTGGATTCCAGAGATAATAGTTTAGAAAAAAGTACACATACCGATACCATCATTGTTGCAAGTATTAATAGAAAAACAAAAGATATAAAGTTAGCGTCTATCTATCGTGACACTTATGTAGAAATTCCAGACAATGGCTTTAACAAAATAAATGCTGCCTATTTTAAAGGTGGATATCCTCTTGCTTTAAACACAATTAACACTAATTTTGACTTGGATGTAAAAGAATTTGTTACTGTAAATTTTAATGCTATTGTTAATGTTATTGATTTATTAGGTGGTATTACTTTAGACATAACTGATGCGGAATTAAAGTACGTAAATGGTTATACCAAAGAATTAAACCAAATAAATGGTACTAAGGTTGGTAAATTAAAATCCGCTGGTACTCAATTGGTTAATGGAACACATGCTACTGCTTACGCCAGAATCAGATATACCAAGGGCGGAGATTTCAAAAGAGCAGAAAGACAAAGAATTGTAGTACAAAAAATATTTGATGAAGCCAAAAAAGCTGACATTGCTACTATTAATGCAATTATCAATGAAATCTTCCCTCAAATATACACTAATTTAGATAATATGGATATGCTTAGCCTGGCAAAGGATATCTTCTCCTATAGCATAGTAGACCAAACCGGATTTCCATTTGAAAACTCTGCTGAGTATTACAATAAAATATCCTATGTATTTCCTCTTGATTTAGAGGCAAATGTAATCAAGCTTCATGAATTTTTATTTGACACAACAGAATATACTCCTACCACTAAAGTACATGAGTTAAGTGAAACCATAAAGGAAATTACTGACAAATAAAGTATGTATCAAGGCCTATGATAAAACAATATATTTAATACCCTGCAGTATGCAAAAAGATGATAGTTACTTAATTAATAAGTGACTATCATCTTTTTATAAATAAAGTTCATATGCTGTTGTAACCTTTGTTCACCACAACTTAAAGTCATGATATGATGCAAGGAATAACACATAACCTTATGAAACTGGCACCATTCCTATTTGATATAAATTAACAATTTACTACTTTCAGTATGTGATCAGCAACTAACGCTGATG
>DALYNO010000164.1:0-8167 GCA_031975295.1 Anaerocolumna sp.
CCTCCGTTTTGTGCTGTTCCATTTTGTCCCCCTGGTGTACCTCCACTCTGTGCTGCTCCATTTTGTCCCTCTGGAATACCTCCACTCTGTGCTGTTCCATTTTGTCCCTCTGGAGTAGCTCCACTTTGTGCCCCTCCATTTTGTCCCTCTGGAATAGCTCCACTTTGTGCCCCTCCATTTTGTCCACCAGGAAAACCGCCTCCTTGATCTATATCCTTCTGACTTTGCTCTGTACTATTTTCTCTGCCAGGAAAATTGCCTCCCTGTAATTGTTCCATCCAAGTTATTTGTTCCTCTGTAAGTCCCAGCTCTTCAAGCTGTGATTTAACCGCATCAGTTACTTCACCCCCAGCACTTTCCATGATTTGCATAGCCTGTTCCATGATGCTCTGGTTTAAGTTGTTTCCGCCAAAGGGATTATCACCGTTCCTGCCTCCTTGGTTATTATTCATGCCTCCCATCATACTGCCTAGATCCGATAGATTAAGGTTAGAGGCAGAAATGAGTTTATCTGGATATTGGGTTTGATCTGCTGTTGTACTTGGTATGGTATTATCAAGCTGCCCCTGAACACTTTGAGCACGAAGATTACCCAATGTTTGAAAAGCAGTAACTGCTGCTTCATAGGCATCATATGTACAAAATGCAGTGGAATCATTTTTCACATAATCAGATATAAGAGCATTTAACTGGTTGACTTTTGCATCAAATTTACCATCACTAAAGTAGTTGTTAATCAACTCTTGTAAATAGGTGTGATACGCAGCTAGGTATTCCTCATTGGAAAATAGCTTTTCTAGCAGCGGACGCGTGGACATTTCCACACCACTTACAGGGGTATCAATAGGGAAATTAATAACAGAAGCGGCATCACTATTTTGGAACCCGCCCCAAGCAAGATTATAATCCCAAGGTAAGATTGTAAGTTTACCATCTTTTTCATAAATATAGTAATTCTGAGCCATGCTGGAGGAATAACTATCCAAGTTAACTACAATCGTATGAGCCGCAAGATAACGTAATATCTGATCCACCTCGAAATACTTCTCTAACTCTTTACCTTCTGATAATGCTTTTAATGCTTCAATTACTCTTTCATAATCACTATCAGTCCCTTTGCCGACAACATGATTAAAAATGGACGAATAGCTACTTACTTGATCATCACTGTACGCAAGACTGCCACCATTTGAGTTTCTATTCCCCATTCCCATGCCACCTCTCATACCATTATCTCCATTGGTTGGTATTTCGGATGTAGTATTTGGTGTTGAAAAATCTACTTGTGTCTGGCTTTGCTTTAATTGCTCTAGATCAGTGGCAGGCATACCACCTTGACTATTTGGCACACCAGCCTCATTACTTTTGTCTTTTGAATTCCAATTGCTCTTGTCATTGCCATCGCCTCCCATTTCCATGCTTTTCACATTATAAAGCATACCGGTGGTATCACCAAACACACGTTGTTCATAACTATCATTATATAATTCAACGGCTAAATACAGCCCCCAATTGGAACCATTTACTTTGATGTCTGCGAAACCGAAATATGGAGCATCCACACCGATTTCCTTCATTAAATCATAGGATATATATTCTTTCATATAGGTGTTGTCACCTAACATATTGTTAACTACAAAGCTTTTCAGACCAAAACAAGTCTGCCCTTTTATATATTCATCAAATTGCAAGCGAAAGCTGTAACGGTCGCTATCTGATTGTATTACTTGAGTAAGGCTTGAATTCCCTTTTGGACGGACACCTACATTGGTAAATTTAGTACCATTAACAATAACATCCGCCATAATAAATTGCTCACTTTGGGCATTGTCAAGCATTTGCTGCCAATCAGTTTCATCAGCCAGAATTTCAATACTTATCATGTCACTTCCAAATATTTTATTTGCATAATCTGGTGTAATCGTTGTTTTTTCTATACTACCATTGGCAAAATATGTCAACAGGATGGATACTGCCAAGGCAAGGCACATTGCCACCCCTGTGATTACTCCAATTCTCTTATTCTGTATCATAACAGGTTATCTCCTTGCCTCATTCATATTAATTAGGAAATTTCGATACAATCAGTTGATTAGCTTTTCTTATACAATTGGCTAAAAACAATCTATGCAGTATATTCACCGTTATAGGAGACTAAACAAGCATTGCTTACTCCATTTACCTCAAGGAGCTGATTGACAAGCTTAGTCGACATATCCACTAAACGAACTTCAACGATTAATTCAATACTATTTTTAGAAACTGTTTTGGATTTAACCAAGTGTTTTTTAGTACTTTGTTTGAGATAAGTCATAGCATCCTCTTCTGCTTTTTCATTTGAAAGATTTAATACTATAATATAAGGTGTATCCGTACTTTTTTTGTTAGCAAATATAAGGAGGATAAACCCGATAAAAACGGAACCGATTACAGCCAGCGGGATAAGACCTGCTCCAATAACAATACCTGCTGATATAGACCAGAACAAAAATGCAATGTCTAGGGGCTCTTTTACTGCTGTTCTAAAACGTACAATGGAAAGGGCACCTACCATACCAAGGGACAAAATAATATTTGAAGTTACTGCTAAGATAATTAAGGTTGTGATTAAAGTCATTGCCATAATGGAAATACCAAAGGACGAAGAATACATGACACCTGCATAGGTTTTTTTGTAAATCAGATAAATGAAAAGTCCTATTGCAAAAGATAATAGCATAGCTAGTCCTACATCGAGAATAGAAAATTCTGTAGCTTTTTCAAGAAAGCTACTTTTAAAAACATCATTAAAGTTCATGAGTTATTCCTCCTAAATTATTCTTGTGGCGGCATATTTGGAAAAGGCTGTCGCCTGCCTTCTGGATAGTGTTGTAATTCCCCTAACAATCTCTGGCAGGAAATTATCGTATTTAACTTCCAGGATATACATTTCTGGAATAGGTAGGGTAACGTACACAGGTCTTAAAAAATCTGTAACATTTTCACTGGAACGTATATCATAATCTAGTGTCACCCGAACATTACCTGCCTGAAATATAAATGCATTTCTTTGATAATCTACTATGTTTTTAGGTCTTAAATATTGATAATGCATTTTAGAATATAGTTCCAAATGAAGCGGTGTACCTGTTTCTTTTAGCAGATTGTAATTCCCCCTAAGAAGTCCTTCGCAAACAGAATAAGATATTGGCTCACTTTCCTTAAAACACAATCCACCTTTTTTACTCTTTTTTTCAAGACAAATAAAGTCTGGATTATTTTTATAGAAGCGAATACGAAATTTTTCACGGTCATCTATGCCGTCTATTTTTTCTCTTAATACCTTGTCATTATAATTGTCAAAGTACAGACTTCGTACACGATACCCCCCATCTGTATCCGTATTTTCATCCCGCTTAAAAACACATGGTAACCGTGTACGCAGCTCTATTAAATCCCCTTGATTTATATAATGCTTCAGTTCATGCCTTCCACCTGTATTTCTCATAATTTGCCTCCATGTTTTAGAACGTTTATTTGCATGCATTCTCAAAATGCAAACCTCAGTGTGAAAATGTTTTTACGCTTCACTCTTTCGTCTCCTAACTATAGAGTATTTTACAATGAGAAAGTGAATTGATTTTGTTCGTTATCTGAACATTAGCTGAATATTTACCCACCTATAGAAATTCATAAAAAAAGATATCAAAGCCTTCCTTCACTTTGATATCTAAACCCACACTTATTGGTTTGTGTGTCAACTCATTTATTTTAAGAACTCCTCAATTATATACTTGGGCCTGTGCTTTGACTCCATATAAATCTTTCCTATATATTCCCCGATAACACCAATCGACAATAACTGAAGACCGCCAATTGCCCATATAGATACAATAATACTACTCCAACCCATTACAGTATTGCCTATAAAATGACTATATAAGGAGTATCCCAGCATTACTATACTAAAGCAAAAGATAACCAATCCCAATACAGTAATTAGACGAATAGGTTTTATACTAAATGAAGTAACACCATTAAATGCAAAACTCAACATATTTTTCAAAGGATATTTCGTTTCGCCAGCATATCTTTCTAGCCTATCATAGTATACTTTATCAGAGGGAAAACCAATCAAAGGAACAATTCCCCTTAAAAAGAGATTTACTTCCGGGAAATCTTCTAACGCATTTATGGCTCTTTTACTCATGAGTCTATAATCTGCATGGTTATAGATGATATCAGCCCCCATCCACTTCATTACTTTATAGAAACCTTGAGCGGTAGTACGTTTAAAGTATGTATCTACTTTTCTTGTATTTCTGACACCATAAACAATATCATTACCCTCATAAAATTTCTCAAGCATGTTATCAATGGCATGAATATCATCTTGCAAATCTGCATCTAGGGTGATTACCATATCAGCAAACTCTTTGGATATCATAAGTCCAGCTAGGATAGCATTTTGATGTCCTCTATTTCTGGACAGATTTATTCCTAAAACCAGTTCATTCTTCTGGTGAAATTCTTTGATATTACTCCATGTACTATCTTTAGAACCGTCATTTACAAAGACAATTTTACTTTTTTGTGATATTTTATTATTTGAAATTAGATGATTCATTTTAGTGATGAGTCTAGTCCCAGTCTCCACTATAACTGCTTCTTCATTATAACAAGGAATCACTAAATACAATATTTCATCATGTTGTATAGACATTTATTCACCCTTATTCACCTTATCTTTAAGACTGGACTCAATTTTTCCATAAGCAAGTAACGGCATACACTGATCAAACGAAGAAATATTGCTACCATCCACATATCCAAAAGAACCGTTTAAATCCTCTCCAGCCATATTGATTCTAAGCTTTTCCATTTTGATAACTGCATCTGACTTAAGCTTATCATCACCAATTTCATCTGCTATTAATACTACTAATGCATATATAGCAGTTGATTCATACCCAAAACCTTCCACTACATTACCTTCTACAGTATATTTAGCTTTTATGCCATTTCCCTTTATTCTATCCTTTAACCACTGAATGGTCTCATCTTTTAATTCTCCAATCTGAGCAAGGTGATACAAGGTATACATTGCTTCTGCCATATTCAGAGAAACTTTTTCATAGGATTGTTTTTTGTAATTATACCAACTATAATACATTGGAAAATTATCACCTATATACCCATTTTTTACTGTATGCAACGTGTTTTCATATACCAATTGAAACTTTTCATTGGTAGCTTTCAAATATTCTAAGGCAGCAAAATCGCCATAACAGAGGGTAAAACGCTCCCCCTTTTTTTTGTTTTTAAAATCATAAAAATCAACCAATTGATTTTCTTTTGTATTATATCTCAATATATCCTCACCATACGTTGCTAGATAATTATAATAATTACCCCAGAGATTATTTGCTGCCACTAAAGATTTATAGATACGCAAATCATCTAATAAGGCATTAACGCCAGCACCAGCTTTCTTATCTGGTTTGATCCAAGATACCAGCGGATAAGCTGACATATTCTCTTTTATATAAGATAAGGATTTATCAAATAACTGTTGATTATTTGTTATAATTCCATATTCTAATAATAAACCTTGAGATTCGCTTAAAACATCATAACCAATTGGTGACGTGCCTGTATGATTTATATAGTTAACATGAATGCCGCTATCTTTCCCGCTTAATTTAGTTGTTATAAAATGCTCAGTAGCATAGGACCCGCCATATAAAGAATATTCAATCAGTGCTTTCATTTGAGCAGTATCTTGTATCACCTTAGGTTGTATGACTCGTAATATACCTTCTCCATCAATAATTAAAGTAGTAGGAATCATTTTGAGGCCAAGTGCATGATAAGCTTTTAGTTCCTCATCGAATAAAGTTTCAACCTGAATACCATTATTTCTTAAATAACTTAAAGCCTGTTCTTTTGTTTCTTTTACGCCGTCAAGTCTATTCACTAATACAAATTCCACATCCTGATAAGTATCAATAAGTTTAGCAAATTCATTTAAATACTTAAATTCTTCTTGACAATCACTACACCAACTATTCCAGAAAGTTAGGATAAGGGTTTTACCGCTATAATCCTCTAAAGAAACTTTCTCCCCATTTTCTCTAGTCAATGTAATATCAGGAACTTTCTTAAGTAAAAGCAGGTTGGATGGATAGATATCCAATTCTTCACTTAATTCATGACTAGTATCTACTGACGGAATTACTTTATCTGAAGGTTCATCTATTTTATCTTTATTTAAATAGAGGGTGCCACCTATGGCTACAAGTCCTAATATCAAAATTAATACAATACAAACTTTCTCTATTTTTTTTGTAAAATTATTTCGACTATTATTACTCATGTCTTACATCCTCATTTTTATCTTGTTGTGTATTGTCCTTGTAAGCCTCAGAAACAGTCATAATAACATGGCCTTCTTCTATTGCTTTTCTCATATCAAATGTATTACTCATACCAGCAATTCTTGACTGTCGTTCTTTTTCTTCATTTTCTTTCATCTGCTCTTTTTCACTTAATTCAATATCTTTAAATCTCTTTTCTGCTTCCTTATGGTCTTTGGAGCGTTTCATACTTTCTCTTTTTTCACTATAAATATAACCAATTCCCACTCCTGCCAGGATTATGAATATTTGTAAGATATGATAATGGTAACGATTCTGGTTTTCTAAAAGTATATGGGCTACAACCGTTCCAATAAAAACCAAAATGAAAGGATAGGCATAACTTACTTTCTTTCTCCACATATAGATTCCTGCTACACCTGAGAACATTATGGTTATAATATAAAGAAAATTATTGATGATTCTACTGTCATAAAGTAGAGTTTCTCTATGTTTGGTTAATTCATCCTGTTGTTCCAAAAATAATAGATTCCAGGAGGAGCCATAGTCATCATTTCCCCATAATACATTGAATTTTTTTACAAAGAGATTAAAACTTCCATTTATATCTTGCTTCAATCGTGCAAAAGCTTGATCTCTACAAACAATATGGGCTTGTTCTGCTGAACCAGTACGATCCAGCGTGTCAAATAGTAAATGTGCATCCTCTTCGTTCCACCCACCAGAAGCCTCTATATTAAACCCTACTAATAGATTATATCCAAAGGAGGCACTTGTACTAGGTAATTCTCTCTCTATAGTGTTCGTAATATTCATACTAATTATTTGTGAACATATAAAATAAGCACCTAAAATGAGTAAACAACGAATCCATCCTTTTTCTAAGCCTCGCAACATAACTGGCAGATCATTTCTAGGTTTATTGGCTAGTTTCATTCGATTTGTTATGGTACAGATTACAATTGCAACTAATAGTAATACACCCATTGGACGAACTGCAGAAGTAATACCCAGTAATATGCCAAGTACAATATGTAATACTACGCCTAAGCCTGGCTTTTTTGTATTAGCATCGAATTTTTTCATCAAAACTATATATAACCACATACATAGGGATAGCAGAAATGTAAATAAATATTCTGCTGATAAGAAATTATTGAATAATATCTGAGATGGCCAAAAAGCACATAGCACTAATGTAACAAATCCTGAGATTCTACCTCCAATTAATCTTCCTATACGCCACACAATTACCACAGTAAGTAATGCTAATATAACATTAAAATATTGTCCCACTATTACACTAGAACCAAAAAAACGAAATATTAAGGACAATACATAGGAATATCCTATAACATGAGGAAACATAGAGATATAATCACAATATCCTACCCCCTCTGTAAGTATGGTTCCCTTATTTAGCAAATTCGCAACTTCATAATAAGTCTTATAATCAGACGCTGGCTTCATAGGTAAGTTCTGAAGGATCTCCAATCGAAGATATGCTGAAAATCCAAGAACAATCAGCACTATAACGAATTCTAAGATATTTACCCATTTCTTACCCACAGGAAAAAATCTGGCTATATTTAATTTAGCCACAAGCAGCAGAAGCAATTGGATGGCTAACCAGACACCTAATAATATAAATAAAATAACCCCTTGCAGATAATAGGAATATGTTTGCCCAACCCCTAAACTACCTATACTACAAATTAATATATAAAGGATTATAGTCAAATAAATTGATAAACTAAAGTAACTAAACCAATTCTTTTTAATCTGCACCACCATTCCTCCTGTTACTTTTT
>DALYNO010000165.1:0-8081 GCA_031975295.1 Anaerocolumna sp.
ACCATCAACACTTGTTAAAAATCTGAAGTCATATACAACGATGTAAATAATTCCTATAGCAAATTGTAATATAATACCCCACCAGTAATATTTGAACCATTGTTGCTTTGCCAAATAATAAATAAACATAACTTTGATAATTTCTTGCAGTATTTGACATAATTTAAGAATCCAAAATACACTGACTGTATATGGAATCTTCCCACCACCAACTAATATAGCTGCTAATGTATCTGTTAAGGGGAAAAGGTTCCCACAGAGAAAAGCCAGCATATAAATGTTTCTCTTATTTACATTAGGCTTAATGCTGTGAACTAAAGAAACGTATACCATTAGATTATAAATTAGTACAGGAATATAAAAACTCCAAAAATCGGTTATCAACTGGTTACATCCTTCCTTTGTAAGAATTTCTTCTTACATTATACTCCTTCGTATAAAATAAGCAAAGCCAATTAATATAAATGCACTAATAATTATTGTATTTTCTATGCCAATACCTCCATAGAAACATAACAATCACTTTAATATTTTAAGAGTAGTCTTTTCACAGGCTTTTCCTCCAAAACAGCTCCTATTAAAACGCTATCTATAAGATTACACCGGGTAATGACTCTACTTCCGACTCTATGGGCAGTTTCTTCTAAGTTTGTATTTATAGCTTTATTTAGCAAAAGTATTTTGCGTGAACCTGGCGGGCTGTTCTTAAATAGTCCCAAAGGTTCTGAAACCAGCTTGACTATTAACTCTTCGTCTACAGAATTCTCCATATTAGTCTTCGTTAACTTAGCTAAAATTTCAGAACGATGGACATGGGAGGAGGACATGGGTTGCCCAAAAGCATCCATGCCTATTACACCAACTACCACACTTGTAGCTTCCGGTATAACAGGTTCGTAATCAGCAGGAGCTTTGATTGGCCTACCTCTTGATCCGTCTGCTTCAACCAATATAAAATCATAGAAACCCTCTTTGAAAATAGCATCTGCCTTTTCCAACGTTATGCCTTTTAATTTTCCATCAGCAGTTACATGATCCCCCAATATAAATATGTTTGGATTGTTCACACCCTCTGGATTATAGATAGCCGTTGTTGTAGTAATTAACACTTTTTTTCCTTCACATGCCAGTTCATAAGCTAATGTAAACATAGTGGATGTTTTGCCTCCACCCCCCACTAAGCTTATCATAACCCCTTCCTTGTTAAGAGATAATCCAAAAGCTTCATAAAGTTTCATATCATGCCCTTTCCCGTGCTCTATTATGTGGGTTCGTTATATAGTAATCACTTTCGAAGCTTCCATTAGCATAGTACAGATTTCCTCCATATTACTAATTCTTCCTGTCCTTATCTGTTCCTTAAGATCATAAAATTCCACACATGTTCCACAGGCTAAAATGTCCACCCCTGCACTATAAAGACCATCCATTACATCCAATGTTTCAGAGCCAGTAGCAATTAATTTGGCAGCGGAGTTATATAAGATGATTGCAGAAGGTTTCTTGTCACCAGCCCAAAGCTTTCTTAAAAAAGCACCGATCAAAGTTTTGCCTAAATCATCATTCCCCTGACCCATATATTCGCTATTCAATATAATAATCTCACTCATAATAGTAATCCTTTCCTTCCATAACCTTCCTATTCTAAGTTGTTCTTCCAATTTAAAATATATTTACTTTTAAATATGTAGCACATTTTTTATACTTTGTTCAATATTCCCATTAATATCTTCTCTGGCGTAATTGGTAATTCTCTAATCCAAACTCCAGTTGCTTGATAAACCGCATGAGCAATGGCGGGTGGTGGTGTATTTATAACAACTTCCCCAATGGACTTAGCACCATATGGACCAGTTTGTTCAAAGCTACTTTCAAATTCCACACGCAGAGGACATAAATCCAAACGAGTAGGAATTTTATATTGCATAAAGGAATTTTCTCTGATATGTCCCTTGGAACAGTAGGTTACATCTTCGGTTAATGCCATTCCAATACCTTGAGCCAGTCCTCCTTCTGTTTGGACTCTGGCTAAATTTGTATTAATAACAGTACCACAATCTACCACTGCTACATAATCTAAAAGCTCTATGCCACCTGTTTCCATATCTACTTCTATTTCTACCATTCCTACCATATGAGGTGGTGGGGATACTGGAGAAGAATTGGAGACAGTAACTTGAGTTGCTTCCGTATTGCCGTTCATGGATTTAGAAGCAATGTCCCTAAGAGATACTTCCATACTATTATCAGCTTTTACTATCTTTTTACCCTGAAATAGCAGTTCACTGGAACTACAGTCAAGAAGTTCTGCTGCAATCTTACACATTCTTTCCTTTAATTCTATACATGCCTTTTCTACTGCTTTACCTGTAACATAAGTGGTACTAGATGCGTAGGAACCAGAGTCATAGGGTGAGCTATCAGTATCTGCACCAAAAATTATAACGTCCTCTACATCACACTCCAAACATTCTGCTGCAATCTGAGCAAGTATTGTATCACATCCCGTTCCCATATCAGCAGCTGCAATTGACAATGCATAAAAGCCTTCATCATTCAGTTTAATAGTAGCGGAGCCTACATCCACATTGGATATGCCTGAACTTTGCATAGCCATTGCCACACCTTTACTTCGTACTTTACCATTTCCCATGTCTAAAGCGTTTGGTTTATTCTCCCAGCCAAACATCTGACTGGCACGTTTCATACAATTATCCAGTGCACAAGAGGTATTGACTTCATTGTAATAGGCATGCATAACCTGTCCTTCTCTTACCATATTCTTTTCTCGAATGGCAACAGCATCCAGATTTAATTTAGCTGCCAGTTCACTGATGGCTGATTCCATGGCAAAAAGACCTTGGGTCGCTCCATAACCACGATAAGCACCCGCAGACTGCACATTGGTATAAACCACATCATAATGAAATCTGTAAGCCTCTAAGTTGTTATTATAAAGAGGTATCGTCTTATGGCCAGACAGCCCTACGGTTGTAGGTCCATGTTCACCGTAAGCACCTGTATTAGATAGTGTATATAACTCTATCGCACGGATTGTGCCATCTTTCATGGCCCCAAGCTTTACTGATATTTCCATTTCATGACGGGGCGTTGCAGCAATCTGGCACTCCTCTCTCGTATAGATGATCTTGGCCGGTTTCCCGGTTTTAAGTGTAACAAATGCAGGAAATACTTCAGCTACACTGGTTTGTTTTGCACCGAATCCACCACCAATTCGTGGTTTGGATACACGAATCCTGGACTTAGGTATATCTAAAGCATTGGCTAGAATTCTACGAATATGAAATACAATTTGGGTAGAACTTACAACATGCAGTCTGCCATATGGATCTATTGTAGTATAGGTTCGAAATGTTTCCATCATTGCTTGTTGATTTGCTTTTGTATGATACGTATTTTCTACCACAACATCACATGCAGACATTATTTTGTCGACTTCTCCGTATTCCGTTTTGTCAGTAGCACATAAATTTCTTTTATGATCTGCACCTACAGGACATAAAGCCCTCCAATCCTCTTCCGGGTGAACTAAAATATCTGAATCCTTAGCCGTTCTAAGATTCAGCACAGGTTCCAGAACTTGATATTTCACCTTTATCAGTTTCTTAGCCTTTTCAACTGCTTTTCGTGTTTCACCCGCAATAATAGCAACCTCGTCTCCCACATAACGAAGTCTTTTGTCTAAAATAAGTCTGTCATAAGGACTTAGTTCTGGATAGGTTTGACCAGCCATAGTAAATCGTTTCTGAGGCACATCTTTATAGGTATAAATAGCTTCTATACCAGGTACTCTCTTGGCAATTTCTATATTAATATCCTCAATCAATGCATGAGCATGTGGACTTCTTAAAACACTAACCAGAAGACAATTAGGAGGTGCTATATCATCTGTATAAACTGGTTTTCCAGTAACCAATGACATAGCATCTTTTTTGCGAATAGGTTTATTGATTACTTTATAATCTGCCATTTATACAACCTCCTTAGCTTGTTTATAATTAAGATAAGCCCTGATGCCTCTAAGTTGTCCTTCATAACCAGAACATCTGCAGAGGTTCCCTGCAAGATACTCTTTTATTTCTGAATCGGTGGGATTAGGATTTTCACGAAACATGGCAATTCCATTCATAATAAAGCCTGGATTACAAAAACCGCATTGTTCTGCCCCTTGCTCTGCGATATACGTACCAAAATCCTCAGCCTCCTCCAAAAGTCCCTCCAGGGTAGTTACGCTCTTACCATTGGCTCTTGCCACTAACATACTACAAGAAAGTACTGGTTTATCTTCTACAAACACTGTACACAGCCCGCAATTACCAGTCTCACATCCTCTTTTCACACTATAACAGCCTTCAGCTCTCAGTAAATCTATTAACAACATATCTGGATCAGCTTCTTTTATTACTAATTTATGATTAATCCATAATTTCATTTCCATTGATGCACCTCACCTATTCTTGATAGCTAACAAAGCTCGTCTTGTTAATACACCAGCCAAAATACTGCGGTATTCTTTGCTGCCTCGAATATTACTGCCTGTTTCAATCTGCGCTGAAATATAATTACCAAATGCAGTGGCACTTTCCTCCGTAATACCTTGGGCTAAAATATGCTCCTGATCATAAAAACAGACTGCTCTTTTGGGTCTTGCACCAATAGCAATCCGATAATCACCCTTGTTTTCACTTACTGCACAAGTTAGAACAGGAAAATCAGTTCTTGTATTTCTTTGTGATAAATAAACAGTATTTCTCTTATCTTTCTTAACAATAACCCTAATCAGTACATCCTTATCATAGGGAAGGGAGACAAATTCTTCTAAAGATATAATACCTCTGTGGTATAATTCTACTTGTGCATCCAGGGCAAGAAACAACGTTAGTACATCAGAAAAGCCATATCGACCGAATATACTGCCGCCAACAGTTGCCATATTTCGAAATTGAACTCCAACAATTTGCCTAACAGACTCCTTCATCCCATAGTTGCTTAATTCATTTAATTCTTTATGTAATTCTAATTGCCTGAGGGTAACCATGGCACCAATGATAAAGGACTCCTTCGTTTCTTCTATCTGATCCAATCCCAAATCGGATAAATCAATTGCAGTTCCTATATTCCTTTTTTGAAATTTAATCCAATGCATTCCACCTAATATAACATTATTTTTCTTCTGATTAAGTTCATATGCCTGTTCTATACTTTCCGCTCTTACGTACTGACTAATCGATAGCATTTTCATCCTCCGTTAGTTATCAGGTCACCACTACTAACTTTGCAAAGTAAACCTGTCCTTTTATCAATCTATTTTAAATCTATTTTAAATCTATTTTAAAATTCTTCTAAGTACCACTCATAATAGCAATACAAAAATATTATGATTAACTTTCATCCTTCAAATCCTTAGTTATTCTAGCACGGCACAATTTTTTTGTCAAAAGTACTACTTTCTGAAAAACATTGCTCTAATACCTCAGATTTACACAATAATCGTTCAAATACTTATAAATCAACAGCTTTATCCTCTTTATTATTTTTACTAATGTTAGTTATTACATAATTTCATAGGAAAAACAATTCTATCAGCATATATATTATTTATTTTAAATTGAAATTATTTCTAGTAGTTTCTTACTAAACTAATTCTTAAGAAATTATAAATTGACAAATATTGTTATTTATATGACAATGATAATAAATAATTAGGTTACCATATGGATCAGGTTAGCACTAATTTGAAAAGGAGGAATATCCAATGTCGGATAAAATTAATAAAAAATTACTCTTGCTTTTGTTTGCACTTCTGCTATTCTTCTTCCCTACTGCTTTAACTTCAAAAGCAAGCCAAACCAATACTTATGATATTAGTAAAAAAGATGTAGTGATAAGTAAATCAGGTACCTATATCCTTACAGGCTCTACCACTAAACATACCATTACCATTGAAAAAGGTGTTAAGGCTAATATTTCCTTAAAGAATGTATCACTTAAAAATACCAGTGAAAAACCAGAATCCTTTGACATAAAAAGCGGTGCTTCGGTTAGTCTTACCCTCTATGGTAACAATATCATTGAAAGTGGTAACGCTCAAGGAAGCGCTATCCATGTCCCCAATGGTGCTAAATTGGAAATCACAAAAAAAAGCACTGGAAAACTATCTGCAACTGCACGTTCTGGTGCTGGTATCGGTGGTAGTACGAATGATTCTAAAGGCGAGACCGGAATTATCATTATTAACGGTGGAACAGTTTATGCAAAAGGTGGGTTTGATAATGTTGGTATCGGCGGCGGTGGTACCAATCGCTACAGCAGTGAGATATACAAAGCCAATTATATTGGTGGTGGTGACATTACTATCAATGGCGGCACCGTTACTGCAATTGGAGGAGATGACAGTGAAACTGGTGGTTGTGCAGGTATAGGCGGTGCAAGTCTTACCAGACAGGGTAAAATCACAATCACTGGGGGAATTGTTAATGCATCCTCTAAGGAAGCTGGCATCGGTGGTGAATCCCAATTTAGTAAAGGTAACAAGATTACAATAAGCGGTGGTGTTGTAACCGCTAAGGGAGATCAATATAGCGCAGGGATTGGTAACACCAGTAATCCTATTGGTACGACGGTAACCATTACTGGGGGCACTGTTACTGCCAGAGGTGATTTTGGTAGCCGAACCTTATATTCTCCTTATGTTGGAGATTCCCTAAAAAGCAGAAATAGTTTTAAATCCTATGATATTGCCGCAGAAAAGATAATAATTAGTGGTGGACAAATTGACGCTTATAATTTCAGCAAACAACCTGTAAATAAGAGCGGTGAAGAGGTAAAACAAGCTTTTATACCATGTAAAAGTGGTAATATTTCCAGTATTACGTTAGATAAAGTAACCTACGGAAGCAAGGATGTTGTATCCAAAGGATATTTAAGTCTTTTTGTTCCAGTCACTTACAAACGTTTGCTAGTAAAAAGCGGAACAAAAGTACTGTATCATGATGATATCAGTTCAGCAAGACACTTCTCCGGAAGTATTGAAAGAACCAATGAACAAGAACTTGATATTTCCAAAGGAGATATCCATATTTTAAATGATTTTTGTATCTATCAAAATAAAATATATCGTAGCAATTCCTTTATTGTTACAGGCTCAACAGACCGTTATCAGATATTAATTCATAATAACGATTTAAAAGAACTAAATCTTATACTAAGAGATGTAAAAGTTAATTACCAATACTCAGGGAAACAAGATTTTCTCATACTAGATAATGATATAACATTAAATCTATACATAAAAGGTACGAATTCTATAGAATTAGGCAATCAATCCAGAGGTTTTTATGTGGGCCATGATGCCTCATTAAATTTTACTGGAACAGACAAAGATAAACTTCTTGTAAAAGCCGGAGAAGGAACCAGTGCAATCTATACAAACTTTGGAAATGTAAATCTGTATGGCGGTAATCTTATTTTTGAGTTAGGGCAAGGCAGTTCTGCTATCAATGTAGGTAATTATGGAACCTTTTCACTTTTCTCAGGTAAGTTTGAGACCCATTGCCCAAAAGGTTCAACCATTACAGGATTATCCAGTCTGCGTGTTAATATACATGGCGGAACCTTAGTAGGTGATACCATAGGTATCCTGGAAAACGGCAACGAAGAAGTTATAAGTCGAGCCTATTTCACTATGACCGGTGGTGAAGTTAAATTAAATCGTATTGTTTTTGTCGACTACACCATATATAATGGTTCCCTTGAAGCCAATATATTAGGTTCTGGCACGGGATGTGATGTCACCATGTATGGTGGCAACGTAACGATTGGTTCTTATCTAGATTACAAATACGACACATTAGAAACAGATCTCATGAAAGAAAGAATTCTTGGTGGTACTGTAACACAGCGAAATGATGTACCAAAAGAAATACTTGAACAATTACAAACTGATCTAGGCTAAATCTTAATGCATTTATTTTATAAAATTTAAAGAAGCTCAAGTAAGTTAAAATCTCACTTTTGTGAAGCTTATAACTTACTTGATGCTATTTATTTTATCAAATACA
>DALYNO010000166.1:0-8075 GCA_031975295.1 Anaerocolumna sp.
ATCTCCATATAAATAAATATAGCTATTGGTGGGGTGATAATACTTTTTATGAAAATCTAGAAATTCTTCATATGATAAATCCGGAATAAAATCAGGATCTCCACCTGACTCTACACCATAAGCGGTATCTGGAAAAAGTGCGTTTTGTATGGTTCTAAACAACTGCTGTTCAGGTGAGGAGAAGGCACCTTTCATTTCATTATAAACAACACCGTTAAGCTTTACATCTTCTTCCTCACTCTCTAGTTCATAATGCCAGCCTTCTTGCTGAAAGATTTCAATCTTTTTATATATATTGGGATAAAAAACCGCATCAAGATAAACATGCATTAAATTATGAAAATCCTGTTCATTACAACTTGCGATTGGATAGATGGTCTTATCCGGATAAGTCATTGCATTTAAAAATGTATTAAGAGATCCTTTCGCTAGTTCAACAAAGGGGTCCTTAGCAGGAAATTCTCTGGAACCGCAAAGTACAGAATGTTCAATAATATGTGGTACACCAGTACTGTTTATTGGTGGAGTACGAAATCCTATAGAAAAAACTTTATTATTATCATCATTTGATACAACGGCTACTCGGGCACCTGTCTTTTTATGTTTTAATAATAGCCCCAGACTATTTATGTCTTTTAATTCTTCTTCCGTTATTAACTCATAATCCATTAATTCGCCTAATTCTTTACTGCTTTTTATATTTCTGGACATATTGATACCTCCTCAAATTATTTATATTGAAAACCTGGCAGGTTCTATAGCCTTAACATTTTGCTTAAACTATCTGGTAATTATAACACATTCCAAATCAATTGTCATGTTAAAGATAGCAGTCATTTCCTATTTTGTTAAGTTTAGCCTGACGGCTAAAATATAATTATATTTCTATATTTTAACTCCATTCATAAATTTAATGCAGTTTGTTTATATTTATATCCACTAATAATCTTTGGTATTCAATTTAAACAAATAATACTATCATCTATGCTAATTCTTTATGTTTATACTCCTTTTTTTACCAAAACAATACTGTTTCAGATGGGAAAGCATTGATAATACTGAAATAACTTAAGCGGCTATGTCTGAGAAGACATAACCGCCATTTTTTAAATCATATCAAAATTGTATAAAACTATTCTTTAAAATCGATTCTAATATTACCAACTCCTCCGTTTATATCCATAGAGTGTTCTGCTGTTCTATTGTTCCAGTCAAGTTTAGAGTATTTATCCCCATCGATATATATTTCCCCCACGCCTTTGTCAACTTTTAAATCATAGTTATCGGAAGAACCCGTAACTTCAAGATCAATATTACCAACACCTGCATCGATTTCACTTCTACCAGTTATTTTCCCTTGTATATCAATATTTCCAACACCTGCATCAATATCAACGTCATTTAGTTCTACATACTCTAAATTAATCTCACCAACGCCACCGTCCAGGCTTACATTATCAGCATATATATTTTCACCATAGACATCTCCAACTCCGGCATTAATGTCAAGTCTAACAGTTTTTAGACTATCTATACTGACATTTCCAGCGCCGGCATCTATCTTAACCTTATCAGCTTCAAAAGATGCTGGCAGATAAATTGTAATGGTAGAATTTTTATTAAAACTGCCTCCAGAATTAAACATATTCCAAAAGTTAAATTTTGATTTGATTTTTAGTTCACCGCTTAAACTCTTATCCGCATAAAAAGATTCAGTTACATTAACAGCTTCTACAGTTATTTGATTACTGTCCGTAGATTTTATAGTAAGTTTACCAACTCCATGTTCTACAACTAAACTTCTTACATCATCAAAGCTCTTATTATAGTCCACCATATCTTCATGATTTACTGTTGTTACGCCAATAATTGCTACTATACCAGAGGCAATTCCAGTAACAATGGTTACAGTTAGAAATACTGCAAAGGCAATTGCTAAATATTTAATTACTTTTTGAAATTCATTCATTTTATATCAATCCCCCCAAACATACAAGTTGAATTAAGAAATATTGTAGGTGCGTTTAAGTCTCTGGATGTAGGTACTTTATTACTTACTCCTCCAAAAACAGGAACATTTGAGACCTTTACTTTAACATTGTATGGTACACTAATCTCAATTCCGCCAAATATTGCAGAGGCATTGATAACCACATCTTCATCAATAATAGCATCTCTTAAATCTAACTCCACTCCACCAAATATTGCATTCATCGTTGTACCCATAAATTTTTCTCCAGTTACCTTGTAACTGCTCCCTGCAAAAATTGCGGAATGTTCTGAATTACCACCTTGGTATTTCATATTAATATGACGATCTCCCTCTTTATGAAGGACATTTTTGAAAATAATACTAACACCAATCATAATAAAAATAAGAGGTACAATTAACTTACCAACAATTTCCATATCAAATAATCCTTGCATGGATAACAATAATAATACACCTATACTAAGTCCGATTACATTACCAGACGAAACACCATTTTGAATTAAACTTACAATGCATGGAATGATAATAAATAGTGTCCACCAACCGTTAAAAAATAAATTAAAATCCCATAAATCTAAGACATTACCTGCAAATCCTACTCCAGCTAATATAAAAATAATACCCCAAATAAGATTAGATGGTTTTAGTTTCATATAAATTCCTCCCTTAAATAAACTCTATCATAATGTTTTTGTTTTATGTATTCATCATAGCGAAATTACGCAGCATTAACAAGTTACAATTGTCATATCATTACCCTGTGTATTGTCATTTCTTTTATTTGTGTTTATGAAATATCTATAATCTTACATTGACTTTAGATATAAATTCATATAATATTTACATAGATATAGCAATTTTATGCGAAATATGCCAAAAACAGGAGACTACATGTATTATTTTATCATTAATCCCAAATCCCGGTCAGGAAGAGGAATAAAAGTATGGCACCTTGTTAAAGCCGAATTAGACAAACAACAAATTCCTTATGATTATTTCATTACGAAATATGCAACCCACTCAACTCAAATCGTTAGAGAACTTTGTCAGACCAAACCGGGTATCAAAAACATCGTAATCATTGGTGGTGATGGATCAGTAAATGAAGCCATTAATGGAATTACTGCATTTGAAGAAGTTATATTAGGATATATTCCTTCAGGTTCCAGTAATGATTTAGGGCGTAGTTTAAAGCTTCCAAAAGATCCAATGCTTGGCCTAAAAAACATATTATCCCCTGCACATTTTGGCTATATGGACATGGGATTATTAAAATCGGATGCTCCTATGTTAGAAACTAAATTCAGTGTAAGTTCAGGCATGGGATTTGATGCAGCTGTATGCAAAGAAGCTCTAAAGTCTGATATTAAAGATTTTCTTAATCGCTTCGGTCTTGGTAAGCTTACCTATCTAGCCATTGCTGTAAAACAGATCTTAACCAGCCCATTTCTAAATGGTACAATAAAAGTAGACGGCGGACCTGCTAAAGCCTATCAGAATATCCTTATGCTTACTACCATGATTCAGCAATATGAAGGTGGTGGCTTAAAACTTGCACCAAGTGCCAATCCAAGAGATGGCAAACTCTCTGTATGCATGGTTTATGGACTACCCAGATATAAAATCTTATTATCAATGCCAACTCTGCTCTTTGGAGCTCATATCCATTTCAAAGGAGTCAAAACTTTTAATTGTGAAAATCTTGAAATTAAGTTAGAAGACCCCTCCTATCTCCATGTAGATGGTGAATGCCCGGGTCAATTTATTGAAGTGAAATTAAGCTGTATATCAAATCATTTAAGATTTATAATGTAACTCATCAATTTAATAACACATAGAAGGATAGCATGTGATGAAAAAGAATTATTCTCATATAACAACATTTATCATTTTGTCTAGTATTATAACGGTAATATTACAATTTACTGCCTATTACTTTGTAAATTCTTTTTTATTAGCTCTAGGCATTTCATCCATTTTGTGTTTACTATTTGACCGTATACTCTTGCAGTTAACGAATAATTATGGTGCCTGCTTTAGTTATTCTCTGTTAAATGTATTATTATGTTCCATTATATTACTTCTATCTTATCTTGGAAGTACCCAGGGCTTATTTCCCTTTGAAAAAAAACTTTATCTCTTTATGCTAATTAACTGGTTAATCCCTCATCTGAATTCAATATTTAGTGAAATGGCTGATACATCGGATAGAACCATTGGTTTTAACATGTTTTTTAGAAATAACAGCATTGTATTTTGTATATTCTATCTCTTTGGAGTCATTAAATATCTATTTCTTCAAAATACAGATTACTTTATACTGGATACTAATTTAAATACTATAAATCTCATTCCTTTTTATACATTAGCAACCTTAATAGAAGACCATATATCCGGCCAAGGAAGTCTAGCCTACATAATAACCCATCTATTGCAAGGTATTATCCCCTATATCCCTTATGGATTTTACATTATACTTCTATTACGTCATCAATCAAGATGGTTACGTTTTACAGCCCTATTATTCTTCCCTGTAACCATTGAGGTTTTACAGCGCATAACTCTACTTGGTAAAGCAGATATAGAAGAGGTATTCCTAGGTTTATTAGGCGGATTTATGGGTGCACTTATTTATCATAGTCTAAATACACTTCATCAATACACAAAGGACCGTGATTTTTTAACGGAACAAGCCCCCTTTCGTTTTTATAAGGATTCTTATCGTTTTTAACCAATGTAATATTATGAACGAAATATAAAAGAAATACTCCTTTGCCCCCTGTTTGAACAGGGGGTATTTAAACCTGCCATAGAATACAGCAAAAATAGCTCTTTTGAAAAGTGTTAGTATTCTCCCCAGTTTAACACTTTACAAAGAGCTATTTAAATTTCTTCATTCACTTACAAAGACTATTTTTTACTTCTTTTCTTTTTTCTTAACCGCAAATACTAAAACTCCTGCAACCACAGCAACTGCTATTACTATAATAACAATGATAACTGGTTTATTACTAGAACTATCAACATGATTAGAAGTAGCTGGTTCACTTGGTTCCTCTGTTACTTCAGCAGTTGGTTCAGCCGTTGGTTCTACAGTTGGTTCCACAACCTCTACAACTTCGGCAACTTCTCCACCATCAAAACTAATCCAGTTAACATTCATACCACCATTTATTAACACAAATACATCATGGGTTCCTGTAATGGCATCTTTATTTTGCAAGTCAACTGTATTTGTAGTAAATGTCTGCCATTCCCCTGTAGCCACTACAGGTACTTCAGCAATTGTTGGTCCATCTATACTATCTAATTTAACAGTAACTGTTGGTGTTCCTGCACCAGCTGTACGTATTGAAAATGTATCAGGAATTGCTTTAAAATTAACTCCCTGATAAACCATGTAGTCCCCATCATTGGTGAATCCAAGGTTTTGAGTACCTTCTGAACATTCTTCTGCTTTTATTTCCTTGCCATATAATTCGTTATAATCTTCTGCTTCAATGGTACCTGGTACTTCACGGTTAGCAGTATCCGTTTTTGAATCCATAAGATTAGTAGAAACATTTAGACCGGTTGCGGCTGTATCAGCAGGAGGAGCAACTTGTGCGGAGGGTTCTGCACCTAATCCTACTAACGCTGCTTTTGTTATATCTTTTTCCTGAACGATACCGTTTTTGAATTCATAAAATCCACCGCCAGACATAGGAAATGCAAGGGAAAATGGAATAGTACTGCCATCTGCTAATTCGGTAACAGAACTGGAGAACTGAGAAACTGGTAATGCTATTTCATATACAGTTGTACTGCCATCACGTACTACATTATAATCTTTACCTTCTCCTGCTTCCATGCTAAATGGAACAATTGTGGTCCAGGCAACTGCTTGTTGTTTTTTTGTTAAACTATTGTATGTAAAGCCCATTTCATTACGTTCTGCACCTTGAACTGCTGAGATTTGAATCTGCATACAATCACCCTGCCACATATCTGATGGTAACAAAGCTTCATTTTTATGAGTTTCATACTGAGCAACAGCTCCAATATAGAATTTCTGGTTATCATATCCAAGATATATATCAGCAGTAAATGGTGCAGGCTGGGTACCATTTTGATCTAGTTTAGAGATAAACTTTTCGCCTTCTGTTATTGTAAATATTTTTTCACCCCACTCTTCCACTGAAACTTTACCGTCAAGGGTTGGTGCGGTATCAAATTTTTTAATGGTTAAATTTCCATCCTCATTCATAGTGCCTTCAGCTGCTTTAACATAAACAGGTGCTCCAAAAGCAAGTACACCAGCAAGTAATGATACACCAATTCTTTTAACTAAAGATAACATGTTCTTTTTCATTGTAAACCTCCCGAAAATATCAAATTATTATTTGCTAAGATTAATAAAGAATTCATCTAATAATACACTAATTGCGTCTTCAAAGGACTTAATGGTTGATACAATATCTGTATAGAGATTTAAAAAGCAGCCTTCAAATAAAGATTTAGCAGGTAAATCAAAATTACTGTTGGCATTTTTAATAATGTTGCTGATATCATATGCACCATGATTATCCACGTATTTTTCTACTATTTCTCTATCCTTGTCAAATCTCCAGAATGTATTTTCATAATCCTCAATTGCTAAATCGTCATAAGCCTGATATCTTCTTCCTAAAGCTTCAATAATAATACCAGCTTCATAAGTATTCTTGTTTGTACTAGTCATTGCAAAAATAGGTGCATTATGATCAGGTGCACCGATATACGCTTCTTGTGCTTCATTCCATTTTGGCATTGGTAAAACTCCAAAATCATCTTCCATATCTTTAAATTCTGTATGAGCACCATTACCATAAGCACAGAAAAGTGATTTTCCAGCAGCAAACATTTCCTTATATCCTAAATTCTCATTTTGATATAGTACATTATCAGTCTGATAGAATTTATACATGGCATTCATTTTTTCTGCTGATTCTGCATCTGTACAAGCTACACGAACTTTGCCAGGTTCTACTTCCTTGTAGTATTTGCCACCTAAGCCAAAGAAGATAGATTGAATTAAATCACCACTAGGTGCTGTAAGCCCCCAACGATCATTTTCAGAGCCAACTAAACCATCGCCATCCATATCTAGTGTGGCTTTTTTTGCATAAGATACAAATTTATCCCATGTCCAGGTACCTGCTTCTACCATTTCATAGGGATCTGGAAGTCCTAGTTCATTCCAAATACGTGCATTATAGTAGACCACCCAATAATTACCAAAGTGACTGCCAAACGGTGCACCAAAAGCATAAGTAGAATTTCCAAAAGTAGCAGTATCAATTACACCTTGGTTCCAATAGCTGTTCTCAAGATTCAGTGATTCTACATCATTTAAATCTGCAAGTAAGTTACTACCAAGTAGTTTACCAAATGCCCACATGGTTGTACCAATTAAATCTGCATACTTACCGCCTGCCATGATTTCTGGTTGGGCTGTTTCAAATATTACATCAGGTGCAACATTTTCATAGGTAATGGTGCAATTAAAGGTTTTTTCTACATCTTCCTTAATTGCTACTACCAGCTCATCCATTGGTGATGTAATTTCTTCAGGTTCCCATCTGTGGGAGTGGAAATCTACAACTTTAAAGTTGTAGCCGCCTAAGTCGACTACCTCTTCACCCTGAATGTACTTATCGAACGGTCTCTCAAACTCATCCGCAGTATCATCATTACTTTCTACTGCCTGTGCTTCCTCGTTCACTGGCTGACTTCCCCCATCTGATTTACTGCAAGCTGTCATAGAAATGATTAAGACACCTACTAATAATAATGCAATAAATCTGTTTCGTAACAATTGTTTCATGTTGATTCCTCCTTCTCCTAAACATCTATTATTAACCGACGATACCACTTCTTTCTATGCCGGCTATAATCTTTTTCTGAGCAAAAATATATACAATTACAATAGGAATGATAGCTAATATAACTGCGGTTTGGATTGCTGCGGTTTTATAGAAATCTCCTGTACCAACGCTTTCCACAGACATAGCAAATACGGAATTGGCTAAAACTGCATTTGATTTAAGGAATAAGCCTGCGT
>DALYNO010000167.1:0-8043 GCA_031975295.1 Anaerocolumna sp.
GGCTGTATTATTTCTTATTTATTAGGCAAAGGTTTTTCAACCGCAATTATCCGTTTACAAGGTGATTTTGAGAAAATGTCTAATGGAGATCTGAAAGTTGCTATTAACGATAAGGTTTTAAAACGTAAAGATGAAGTCGGTGATATTACGAGATCATTTCATAATATGCAGGACAAGCTGACGAAAACAATGAAGGACATTCATATAGAAGGTCAAAACATTGAAAGGGCTGCTGTTCATCTGCTTAGCAATTCTAATAATGTGTATAGTGATGTAGAGAATATTTCCGCCACTACACAGGAATTATCTGCAGGGATGGAAGAAACCGCAGCATCTTCACAGGAAATTAGCAATACTGCTACCACCATAGAAAAAGAAATAAGTGTAGTAGCAGAAAAGTCTGGATATGGTTTGAATTTATCCATGGACATTAAACAAAGAGCAAATGAAGTAAAAGAAAATGCATTAAAATCACAAAAAACAGCAATAGAAATCTATGATAAAGCAAATAAACAGTTAAGGAAATCCATAGAAAAAGCAGGAGCAATTGAAGAGATTAAATCTCTATCCAAAACAATATTGGAAATAACAGCGCAAACCAATCTGTTAGCCTTAAATGCTTCTATAGAATCAGCAAGAGCGGGTGAGGCAGGCAAAGGCTTTGCCGTAGTTGCAAATGAAATAAGAATTCTGGCAGAGAATTCCAAAGCTGCTGTATCCAAAATTGAAGAGATAACAGGGCAAGTTGCTAGTGCTGTAGAAGAATTAGTGGATGATTCTAAGAACCTATTAACTTTTGTAGATGACAAAGTTATTACAGATTACAAAACAATGGTAGAAACGGGTGAACAATACGATAGAGATGCTTATACTGTTGAAGAAGTGGTTATAGAAGTTAAGAATTCAACTGATAAATTAAAAGAATCCATTCAATATATTAGGAATGCAATTGATGAAGTAGCCCTTGCTACAAACGAGGGAGCTATTGGTTCCTCTGATATAGCAGAAAAATCCTCCTCTATTGCAGAAAAAACAAGTGAAGTTTTAGAACAAGCGAAAGCGAATGAAGAAAGTGCTGAAAAATTATATGAATTACTTAATTTCTTTCAATATTAATCATATATTAGTTATCCTGATTACATCAATGTAACAGAATATCTATTCCTAACATTCATTCGATTTTTAATGGCTTCTATATTAGATAAAGTATTTCCTAACGGATAAAAAGGAGTAGACCTTCTTATAGGTAAGCCCAATACGATGTGCTTAGCTATTAAGAAGGTCTACTCCTTTTATAGTATTATAAATTATCTATTGACAGTTCAATATGAAGACTTTCAAGCCAATAATTAATTTGCAGCAGGTAAGCCAGCATTTGTGGTCCAGCCATTAATTGACCAAACCAGGGTTTACCATAATCAGACGGAGTCTCAATGAATTTACTAACTTTATCTTTATCTACTAATAGATTAATTGGAGATGAAGGATCATTTAAGATAAGGGTAAGTCTTTGGGCCAGTAAGTTCTCATAATGAGGGTTATAGGTCTTTGGATAAGGACTTTTCTTTCTATATAAAATTTCATCGGGGAGAAGACCTTTGGCAGATTCCCGAAGAAGATGTTTTACAACACCGTCCTTACATTTTATTTCCCAAGGGACATTCCATACATAATCAAGTATTCTGTGGTCAGCTAAGGGAACCCTTGCTTCAAGACCTGAGTACATACTTGTTCTATCCATACGATCTAGAAGTGTCTGCATAAACCATTTAATATTTAAAAATGAAATTTCTCTGCGTCTTTTTGCTTCAGCATGATCAGATTCTAATACAGGTACTTCCATAAGGGACCGTTCATAGGTTTTATGAATATAACCATTTAAATCCAATTCCTTTATAAGACTATCCTTTAATAACTGGGTTCTGGGAAGGAGATTTCTAGACCAAGGGAAATTATGGGTTTCAAAAGCTTCTTTGGAGTGAAACCAGGGATAACCACCAAAGATTTCATCAGCACATTCACCTGTTAATGTTACTTTGTTATATTTCTTAACTTCAGAACAAAAATATAAGAGTGAAGAATCTACGTCTGCCATACCTGGAAGATCTTTTGCATCAACTGCGGCGTAAAGTGCATCTGCAAGTTTTAAATTATCACATTCCAGATAGGTATGATTTGTTTTAAAATGAGACACCATTTTATCGACATAAGGTCGGTCTCTGGAGGGTTGAAAAGCATTTGATTTAAAATAAGTATCGTTGCCGCTAAAGTCAAAAGAGAAGGTGTTTAACTGTTCCCCTCGTTTGGCCAACTCATTTGCACAAACCGCAGTGATTATGCTGGAGTCCAGGCCACCGGATAAGAAGGTGCAAATAGGAATATCAGAGATCATTTGTCTGACAATGGAATCTTTTACTAAATGCGCTGTTTTTTCTATGGTTTCTTCATAAGAATCCGTATGGGGTTTACTAATGAGCTCCCAATATTTGTATTCCTTCATACCATCTTTTGTAATAATATTATAAAAGCCTGGCAGCACTTCATAACAATCTTTAAAGACACCACTGCCATAAGTCTTTGCAGGACCTAACCCAAATACTTCCCTTAAGCCGTCTTGATCAATCACCGGTTTAAATCCTGGGTACTCAAATAGTACTTTTAGTTCTGAACCAAATAGTAATGTACCATTTTTATAGGAATAGAATAAAGGTTTAATGCCAAGTCTGTCTCTAAAGATACCTAAGGTTTCATGGTAGGAATCCCAGATAGCAAACGCATAGATACCGTTTAACTCCTTTACAAAGTCATTTCCGTATTCAATAATACCAACAAGAATAACTTCAGTATCACTGGTGGTATAGAATTGCCATCCTTTTAATTCTAAATCCTGTCTAAGCTCTGCAGTATTGTATAGCTCACCATTATAAATAATTGTATAGGAATGGGAGCCGCGATTTCTAGTCATTGGCTGCTTGCCATTTGCTAAATCAATTATAGAAAGCCTGGCATGTGCGAAGCCACTATGTTCGGAAAGAAAAAACCCCTCTTCATCAGGTCCTCTATGTTTAATTTTTTCTTTCATTTTACCTAAGACTGTATTCCATTTCGATGAATTCCTGGTGTAGTTTTCCTTAAAACTGCAAAATCCAGCTATTCCACACAAATATAACACCATCCTTAATCATAATAGTTATCTTATGCCTGAATTGGGATTATGATACTACATAACAAAGGTAAGCAATTGTAAAGTTATAATGAAATGTGTATTGCTGGGTATCACGGAAAAATACCAAAAGTAACAATTTTAAAAGGTATCATTGTAAAAAGTAATTAGCCATCTTGTATTTGACAATACTTTGTTTTATAATGTAGAAATAGACAAAATTCTGCATGTCATCCATAGTGAACAGCCCATTGATTTAGCCATGCATACAGATTTGCCTTATAAAAGAAAAGGAGAATCATAATGAAAGGTACAGTAGTATCATCTTGGATTGAATCCTGTAGAAAGCTTTTCGGAGATTCAATCGTTAATAACGCACTAGCTAAATATAGTTTATCAAATGATCATATATTTTCTCCCCTTGAAGATGTGGAAGACAGAATAGCAGAGGGGGTTATTGATCATATCGGTAACGCTTTAGGCAAAAGTCATAAAGAAATATGGAATACAATGGGTGAGGAAAATATTAAGACTTTCAGCAAAAACTATCCTGGATTCTTTCGTCATGAATCTGCTTATCAGTTCTTAAAGTCTATGAATGATGTACATATTATTGTTATGAAGAGATTTAAAGGAGCGAAACCCCCAGTATTGGATGTATCTCCTGTTTCCTCAAATGAAATTCATTTTACCTATAGATCCCATAGGGGGATGATAGATTATCTGGAAGGCCTGATCCATGGAGTAGCGAAATATTTTAAGGAAGAAATTAAAACAGAAATTGTCTCACAAAAACAAGGGGAAGCTGTTTTAAAACTTACATTTGAGCGAGACATACAATATACTAAAAAATACAGATTTAACAAGCTACTATCTTTTGGAGTTATTAAGTCCGTTTCGATTAAAGCTTCCTTAGTGAATACTATTTTTTTGTGCCTGGTATCCTACTTTCTTAAATTGGAACTAGTTCCTATTGTAAGTATTGGTATTACAACCTTTGTAGTATCTTTCTTGTCTAATTTGATTCTGAATAGACCAAGAAAACTTATAATGAACGAACTAAAGAAATTAAGTGAACGTAATTTTGTTGAATCCATTGTACTTCGTTCTGGTGATGAATATGAACGATATATGGAGAATATTAATGAAATAAAAAGGAACATTCAAAAAGATTTTATTGGGTACAACGCCATTGTTGATGAATTATATACATTTAATAAATCAATTGCAGATATAGCAGGAACAATGCAAGAGACCTCCAATGATATTACCGGAGTATTAGATCAAGTAGCCAATGCTGCTATAACCCAGGCTGATGATACCGGTAATGCCATATCTATTTTGGATGGCAGTATAGGAAATGTTACTAATATATCAGATGATGGTCAGAAGAATAAAAAGCAAATAGAAGAAGCAGTGATTGGTATTGAAGACAGCTTCCAGAATGTACAATCAACTGCCTCTCAAATAACAGCAGTACTTAATAAATTTAATGAAATTAGATTAAGCAGTAATGAATTAAAGATAAATGCAGATAACATAACTCAAATCGTTACCATAGTTGCAACCATTGCGAAACAGATTAATTTACTTGCTTTAAATGCTTCCATAGAGGCAGCAAGAGCAGGTGAAGCAGGAAGAGGCTTTACGGTAGTTGCAGAAGAAGTTAGAAAGTTATCCGAAGAAACCAACCATGCAGTGAACCAGATTAACGGAAGTTTAACAGGTTTATTATCCAGTATAAACACAGTAGTTGATGAAATTGATGTGCAATATGAAGTTCTTGAGAATGAGAATACCAAACTTACAACAGCAGTGGATAATTCCAGTCAGATGAACCAGAGACTTAAAGTGGTATCAAATCTTATGATTCAAAATTCCCAGGATCTTAAAATTGAAGCTGATAATATATCTAATTTGTTTGACGGAATACAGAACTTAGCAGCGATTGCAGAAGAAAATTCTGCTTCTACACAAGAAGCTAATTCCAATGTTACGATATATGTAGAGCAAATTAAAGCATTAACCAATCAAGTTTCAATATTTGAAGCAATGATTATGAACTTCCAGGAAGATTTAAGCAAATATGTGGTATAAAGTATCCATATAAAAGGATAAAATAAAAACTGTATGATAAGGCGAGAGTAATTGCTTTATCATACAGCTTTTTTCATTCGTACTTATTTAATATACATGAATATCAATTGCACAACTTCATTATAGGAACAAAGTGTGAAAGAAAAACACTTTCACACTGAGGTTTGCGTTCTGAGAATGAATGCAAGCACTCATTCTCAGAACATGGAGGCAAATTATGAAACAACAATATGTGTTCCAGTTTTACCGAGAAGAGCACTAAGAGCATTGTCAATAGAAGCTACAATAGCAGTTCTTCCAAGTCCGGATTCAAGAAATTTAACAGAAGCTTCAATCTTGGGTGACATAGATCCAGCTTTAAATTCATGATCACTTAAGTATTGTTTAGCCTCAGCCAGTGTTATTTTATCTAAGGGTTGTTCATTATCTTGCTTATAGTTTAGATAGATTTTATCAACACCGGTTAGAAAGAGTAATACATCAGCATTAATTTCTTCTGCTATTAATTCGCTGGTATCATCCTTTTCTATAATTGCACTTGCACCTTTTAAAACAGTACCTTGCTCAAGGACGGGAATACCGCCACCACCGCCAGCAATAACCAGCTGGTTTGCATCTAATAAAGCCTTAATGGCATCTATTTCATAAACTTCCTTTGGTTTAGGGGCAGCAATAATTCTTCTATAACCCTTTCCTTCTTCAAACACAACATAATTACCTTTTTTCTTTTCTTCATTTGCTTCACTTTCATTCATGTATCTGCCAATTATTTTAGTAGGATTTGAAAATGCCTTATCAAAAGGGTCAACCTTTACTTGCGTAATTAAAGTGGTCACTGGTTTAAAAATACCACGGTTTAATAATTCTGTACGAATAATATTTTGAAGATCATAGCCAATATAACCTTGACTTAAGGAACTGCACACAGACATGGGAGCTACAGTGTATTTAGGATCCAAACGACTAAACTCTGTCATTGCAGTATGAAACATTCCAACTTGTGGACCGTTGCTATGTGTAATGACTATATCATAATTTTCTTCAACTAAGTCGGCAATTGCTTTTGCAGCTTTTTTAACTGCTTTTTGCTGTTCGGGGAAAGTATCACCAAAGGCATTTCTTCCTAAGGCAACAACAAGTCTTCTCTTGGACATAAAAGTACCTCTTTCATATAGTTAATTGTTCTGTATTAAAAAAACATATTCTAATTATATAATAAGACATTGGAAAAAGATAGAGTCAACCTGTATGATTTCATGAAAATTGGTGAAATCAGCTATTAAGCTTATCCCAGCCAATACTTTATAATGGCGTGAATCGTATATGCAGATTCTTTCTATAGGTAAATTAAGCAGAAGTTATGCAACACACACAAAACCGTAACCTGTCTTTTAAGGGTAATTAGTTAAATAATAAACTGCCAATTTCATATTAGTTTTAAAAAATAGGATGATACTTAAATGTGCATAAAAAATAAAAAAATACCGTGTATTTTTCCTACAATATTTTATGCATAAAAAAATCAGAATGATAAAATGTATTTACATTAAGCATGTGAGACGAGCTTATGAAGTTATTAATAAAATAAAGGAGGTAACAAATGAAGATAGTAGGAATAACAGCCTGTATAGCTGGGATCGCACATACGTATATTGCCAAGGAAAAAATAATCACTGCTGCAACAGAACTTGGGCATCAAGTTAAGATTGAAACACAAGGTTCTATTGGTATTGAAGATGAATTGACGGCAGCTGAAATTGCCCAAGCAGATGTAGTAATACTGGCTACAGATATTAAAGTCAGCAAGGATAGATTTGCAGGTAAACCAGTGGTTGAGATACCGATTCATATGGTAATGAAATCACCTAAATCGGTTATTACATCTATTGCAAAGAAATTAGGTAATTAAGGTAATATGGAAGGAGAAGTTAGAAATGGGAAAGCAAAAGTTTGAGATTAAAAGGCATGTTATGACAGGGATATCTTACATGATCCCTATCATAGTTGCAGGGGGTATATTAGGAGCATTGGCAAAAGCTTTTGGTGGTTATAATATTGGAAGCTATTATTCAGAGGTGGCAGGAAGCTGGGCGACTCCTTTTACTGGAATGGAAGCATTTGACTGGCAAGGTTTCTGGTGGGGTGTTAATATGCTTAGTTCCTATGCTATGAGTTTTGCAGTGGCTGTTATGACGGCGGGTCTTGCTTATTCCATATCGGGAAGGCCTGGTATTGTTCCTGGCTTAATAATTGGATACACCTGTTCTGTTAGTAAAGCAGGCTTTTTAGGTGGATTACTTATGGGCTTTATTATCGGTTATTTTGTTTTATGGCTGAAATCCTGGAAAGTACCCAAGTGGTTCGCTGGATTGATGCCAGTACTGATTGTACCTGTTCTGGCAACCCTGGTATGTGGAATGGTATTCTTAGCGGTATTTTGTAAACCATTGGCTTGGACTATGGATGTATTTACCGCATGGATTATGAGTTTAAATGGCGGTTCAAAATTTGTAATTGGTGCTATTATTGGAGCTTGTATGGGATTTGACCTTGGTGGACCTGTTAATAAAACAGCATCTATGGCAGCCAATGCTCTAGCAGCTGATAGTATCTATGGTCCTATGTCTGCAAAATTAGCAGGTGGTATGACACCTCCTATTGGACTTTTCGTAGCTTCTTTAATTGCTCCAAAGAAATTTTCCAGAATGGAAAAAGACACAGCAATTACTTCATTTCCTATGGGATTATGCTTTATAACAGAAGGTGTTCTTCCATTTGCGGCT
>DALYNO010000168.1:0-8032 GCA_031975295.1 Anaerocolumna sp.
TATAATTGACTTTTAAATGTTTCTAGAATGGCTATAAAAAAATAATATGGTTAGAGATGGCTTTTGACAATCTAACCGTAATATATTAATTCGAAAGGAACAGGTATTTAAAATTATGGGGAAATCACACAAAACAATTATCTCATTATTTGTAGCACTGGTGGTGTTCTTTACCATGAGTACAGAAGCATATGCATTTAGTTTAACCGAAATAAATTATGGTCCAGGTCCAATTAGGAGCATGGCAAAATGTGCGGATGGAAGTATCGTTGGGGGCAGAAGTTCCGGGCATGAAATTGAAGTATGGGCTAGTACCAATAATGGAACCAGTTGGTCAAGAAGAGGTACGGTTGCCAGTAATTCAGCAATTGATTATGGGGATGTAATGTTTTTAAATATTCCTGGTACTAATACAGTTTATTGTGCATTTCGTGAATATAACAGCGCAGGACATTATGCAGTAGTTGTTTGCAAGAGCACTAATAGCGGTATAAACTGGACATATGACAGTACTGTCATAGCAGGCCAGACGGAATTTGTTGGAGCACCTTGGTTGTTTCTCGCTAACAATGGTGATATGCAGTGCTATTATGATTCAGAGCCATTAGCATCTCAGAATGGAAGTCACGGCTCACAATGGATAGCTATGCAGGGAAGAGCGGGAACAGCAGGTGGGTGGACCAAGTATGGTGTCAAAGCTGCATCAAGAGATGGCAATGCAAGTAAGTTTGTCAGAGATGGTATGGCTTCAGTAGTGGATCTTGGGAATAATCGTATTATGTTAGTAACAGAAGGCATAGAGGACAATCCTAGTGGAGGAGTTTATTCCAATGTGGTAAGAGCAATTCAGTCCTTTGACGGAGGTAATACCTGGGATTATACAGGACGAAAAATAGTATATCAATCCGGTATTCATTCTGGCAGTGGTAAAAGATACAATGCTTATTGCCCCATGGCTGTTCGTGTTGGTAATGGTCCTGTAGGAGTTGTATTTTGTACAGATGAAGATCATGGTGGAGTACCAGATCCTTCTAATATGGGGGTTGGAAGCAGAAGATGCCATATCAAGTATATTCGTACAACAACTAATTTTGAAACATGGGGAGGACTGACTTCTATTTGGACAAATGGTAATAATGCCTATGCGCCGGGAATGATGGAAACATCTTCAAATAATGTACTAATCACCATTGACCACTTTGGGGGAAATCAACGCTTTTACAGGATGATACCATAAGCAGATTTGAAATAAAAATATGATAGTTGTACAGGAGCCTTCATTTTTGATTTAATTGGAAGCATTATTTCAAAATGGAGGCTCGTACTTTTTCTATCCCTATAAACCATATGGATTGATAAACTTAGAATGTAACAATCCAGGAAATAGCAGAATCAGCAATTTGTACAATAAGAGGAGTCAACTATTATGAAAACTTTTCCCGTAAACAAGGTTTTAATATCCATTAAGATAAAACTTATTTTATTTTTTATTGTGTTTGCTATCTTACCTGTAAGTATTGTCAGCTACATATCAACAACTATATCAACACGGATCATGAAAGAAACAAATGGGCAATTAACTACAGAAATGGTAAAACAAACAGCTGTAAATGCAGAGTATTTTATATCGTCAGTAGAAACAGCAATTGATAATCTGGGTACGAACTTAACAATGACCAGTGGTTTGGTAAATAACTTCTATTCAGAAGAAGAGACCATAAGCTACAATGCAGAAAGAAGTATAAACCAACAATTGGAGGCGGTCCCAACTACGGATAAGAATATAAAAAGTGTTACTTTAATATTATCAGGGGAAGAATCCTTTGGAGCTCCATTGTCCATGGATATAGAAGAGATATTAAATCAGGATATAATTCTTAGTTCCAATGACTTTATGTGGCAAATAAAGTCCAGTAATAAAAATGATACCATGATAGTAATGAAAAAATTCCCTTACATCTTTAGTAATAAGGAATTAAAGGATAAAGTAGTAATTATACTAGCGGAGGTAAGCGTAAAAAATATCTATAAAAATATGGGTAATATTAAGCTGCTGGAAGATGCCTGTTTAAACCTAATTGAAAAAGATAATAGGATTCTTTTTTCAACCAATGAAACCACAACTGAACTTGGTGCAGAGATTCTTAGTATTATTAATCCCCATATGGCAGAAGGTGCACAAGAAACCCATAAGGATGATTTTGCTGGCAAGCTAGAACAGGATGGCAAAGGTATTACAAGCACAAAGGAAATAGTGAATTATTCTGTACTTTCTAATGGGTGGAAAATAGTAATGTATTTACCAGAAAAGACGCTGACAAAAGGATTAAATAATGTAATAAAAGCTGTATTTGTTTTAATCCTTGTATTTGCCCTTATTGCTTTTATCTCTGGCAGCATAATTGCTGGAAACTATACTAAGCCTATAATAATGTTAAAAAAACTAATGAAACAAGCTGAAGAAGGCGATCTAACAGTACAATGTGAAATTAAAGGAAATGATGAAACTACCAGGTTGTGTATTAGCTTTAATCAAATGTTATCTAATATAAGCAGATTACTTGGAGATGCTCATAAAGCAATCAACTATACTTTAGATAATAGTCAAGTCCTTAAGGATTCTACTAAGCAATCTGTAGAGAGTATAGAACAGCTGACTTTAACAATGAATGAGATTGCGCAGGGAAACATGCATCAGGCAGAGGATACTCAAAATAGCATTACAGCCATGAGCTTGCTATCAAATAGTATAAAACAGGTGTTATATAATGTTCAAAAAATATCAGCCAATAATCAAGTAGCCCAGGAACAGATTCATATTACCAAAGGAGATATGGAGTTATTAAACAATACCATGGAATCCTCTATGCAGATTACAAAAACCATGAGTGATAGTATTAATGAGTTAAGTCTGCTATCCAAAAGTATAGAAGGAATTATGGACTTGGTTGAAAATATCAGTGAGGAATCCAACCTTTTATCTTTAAATGCCAGTATAGAAGCTGTTAGGGCTGGGGAGGCAGGAAGAGGTTTTGCAGTAGTTGCTAAGGAAGTTAAGAAACTGGCAGACCAGTCGAAATCTTCTGCCAATAATGTAAAGGGGACTCTAAACTTTATATATAAAAAAATTCAGGAAACAGTAGAACTTGTGGAAGATTCTAACAAAATATTTGATAAACATAATAAGGTATTGTCTCAAGTGATCCTCACATTTTTACAAGTTTTTGATACTCTGAAACTTATTGATTCAGGATTAGTGGAAATTAATGAACAGGCTAATGGCATGAATCATTTAAAGGATAACATGGTAACGAAAGTTGATAATATAGCCGCCACCATTGAAGAAGCCGCAGCCTCAACAGAGGAAGTGTGTGCGTTAAGTGAAGGACAGAAGATCTCAGCAGAAAGTCTGAATCATTTATCCATTGAATTGGCCCTTACCATGGAAGCTCTTAAAGACAGTATAGATAGATTTAAGTTGTAATTCTGATATTTAGGCAAATGTTTACAGTAGGGTTTCATTAGTTTATTATTCAAATAATATGAATTTCATAGCTGCGATGACACTTGTGGTCAAAATTCAGCTAGATAACTGTAACAATTGTATATAAATAATGAAGCCTCTGTAGTTTCCAATATCAATTATCATATTTGAAGGGAGTGTCCTATTAATTGAATAGAAAATTATATCTATTTATTATACTAGTAATTTATTCCTTGCTTCTAGCTGGTTGTAATACCAGTAAAAATACTATGGATATAAACAATGGGGAGAAGGAAATGGAAAAGGCGGAGAATAATAAAATTATGAATTCTGATGATATACAAGATAACAATATATCCACTGAGGAAGATATAGAAGGAGATGACAACATGAGTGGAACCAAAGAGGCATCAGACACAGCCATTCAGTGGGAGGAAGAGGCTATAACTGTATACAAACCCTATGGTGGTGGTGTTTGGTATCCTAGAATGTACCAACTTAATAATGGAACTATATTATGTGGATTTGATACAAATGAAGATGGTAACAGAGCTGTTGTGAAAATTGTATCCAGTGAAGACGGAGGACTTACCTGGAGCAAAGAAGCAATACAAGGAACCAATTATCCAGAATATGATTGCGCTAATGCAAACTTTATTGAACTTGATAACGGGGATATATGGCTGGCATATCGTGCCAATGTCATGGAAGGGGAGGAATACTACTCGTCTATACGTATTAATGTAAGTAAAGATAGCGGGAAAACCTGGGAGCCTCATTCTGTTGTAGCAGAGGAAAAAGGAGAAGGAGGTGTGTATGAACCACAGCTTGGTTACATAGAAGATAAAATTGCAGTATTTTATGCCAATGATAGCTTAAATGTAGTGAAAAATGGCCGCCAGCAAAATATTGAATTTAAATTATGGGAGGGAAATTCCTGGAGTGAGAAAATAATTGCTTCCGATGGGTCAAAGACTTTCTCCAGAGATGGAATGCCAGTATGGTGTAGACTAGAAGATGGATCTTATGCAATGGTTATTGAGTCAACAGCCTTACATCCCTCCTATGAGTTTATTATCCAAATGAAAATATCAACAGATGGTATTGATTGGGATAATAAATTAAAAGATATCTACATTCCAAAAGGTCTTAAGAAAAAGGCTGGTGCTCCTTATATTGTCAAATTGGCAGATGGAAGGATTGCTGTATCTTTTCAGACGGATGAAGATGATGTAAATACAGGAGATGCTTATTCTAAAATGAAAGTAATCATATCTAAAGATACAACGGGAACAGAATTTCTGAAAGCCTCGTCACCATTTGAAACACCCCAAGGGTATTTAAGTAACTGGAATAGCTTATTAAGTGCAGAGAACTATTTATATGCAGTAACCAGTACAAATTATCCCGAGGATAGTATTTTATTAAGGAGAGGGAGCCTTCAATAAACAGCACACCTTATTAAAATTGTATGAGGTAAAAGCCAGGATTTTAATAAGGTGTTGTAATTAGAGTTCTATTTAATCGTTAACAGCTTCATAAGTGATAGCTGTAACCGCATCATTCTCTGTTATAAAGCTTAACTTTGATTTGCCTAAGGTATAGATATAAGAGCCGTTTTCACCCTTGTAGTCATTACCATATGCTTTTATTACTTCATCCGATGTAGAACCAATAGAAATACCCTCTTTGGTAGAAACACTGTCATCTGTAAAATTTATGGCTGAGATGTAATCTATATCATCCTTTGGATAAGTGGAGAGTTCAAAACCGCTGTAATAATATATTTTGTCCAGACCTTGAAAAGCACAACTTGGAGCTTCAAAATAATCTTTGGATTCTCCTAAGGATTTTAGGATACTTTCCGCTTTTGCATGCATAGGGATAGTCACGCCCTGATATTCATAAAGAAAGCCTTCCGTTTCTGCGTCAGGCAGATTATTGTCATTTGAATTTGATGGACCCTCTGCTGTATTCGCCTTAGAACAGCCGGCTAAGGCGAATAAAACCAGAATTAGCAGAAACCATGTAAGAATTAAATTTCGTTTCGCATGTATCATCGTTATACCCATTGTATATCACATATGTTTACATATGATATACTGCCAATATAAGTTAAAAGAATCTGTTGCTGGCATTTTCCCTTCCTGGTTATTTTCTTTTAACTTCTACACGTATCTCTTGATAGGATTGAGTTTATCCATTAAATCTGTTGATTTCTAGTTGCCATCATTCACTAACATCTGATGTATTTCCTATAGCATTTACACCAGGCAGAGCACCATAACTTTTCAAATACCCGTATTTTGTTAATTCGTCTAGCTGATCCTGCTTCATTGTGTAGTAAAAGTCAGCTTTTTCAGTCCAGACTCTTGTAAGCTCTGGATCCTTCCGTTTATCTGTCAGCTTAAACTTGTCCTTAAGAATTTTCCCGAAAAAGTCTGTGAATTTTTCTGCTCCAGCCAGGTTCATATGAAGTCCCCCATCGCAGGTATCGGTTGTAAAATCAATGCCCATTTCATTTATATGATTTAAAAAATTTATATAGAGAAGATTGTTATTTTTGGCAAAGGTTTCAATCTGCTCATCCCATTCTTTATACCAGTAAGGGTAGACGCTGGGTGATTTGATTAAAACCAGGGGAATCGCATACTCTTTACATAGTGCTGTCATTTTCTCCAGGTAATTATAACTGTTGTCACCAAAAGAATAATCTGGAAGCTTTTTCCCCGAAGGGATTACGGTTACTGGCTTAATATCCACCCTCATTAAATAACCATTGTGAGAGATCTTTTTCTTATGGAATAGATATTTAAAATCTTCTGCTGATAGTTCCTGCCATCTGCTGTGATAGCGAAGCAGAGGTAATAGGTAAGTGATATAGTCTTCTTCATCCGTAAGTGAGGCTGCTATGGATTTGAGTTTTGTAGTGGAAAGTTTCATTCCATCCAGAGTCATACGGTTATAAGCTTCATTTTGAGGTTCATTGTATTTCATGGCAAGCACATTAAAGACAACCACCTCTGGTTTTTCATACTTTAAGGTTTCTTCCAGCAGATAATAAGATTGCCAGATTAGCTGCTGTGCACTACCCCTAATATAGCTGGTAATGCCGTAATTCTCCCACAGAGTAATGGGTGAAATATTAGAAAATACTTCACAATCCCCAACAAATATTACGTCATGGGTTGTTTTGTCTTTATAGTATTCTTCTACCAGATTACCCTCATGAATCTTGGTTACATATTTAGGCATAAAAAGACCCTGCAGAAAAAGTAAAAGTAAAATGATAAAGCAGACTGCTAAAATATGAATCAGAACCTTTTTCTTCATAACAACTCCTATCTGCGTCATATAACGCTAATGAATCAGGAAAAGGACAGGTATAATCCAGGTCTATCTAGATGCGCTCTCTATCAGAAGTACGTAATAAGGCATTGGTTTGCAATATTAAAATTGACTATAAATAAACTGATTGGCATCATAACCGATACCGTATGCACCAAATATCAGGACGGACAAAAACAAGAGTGTATATAGGACATAACGAGTTAACATCGGCTTACTATAAATTATTTCCCTTACACTTTTTCTGCGTCCTAATAGGCTGATAATCAAGAGTGTTAAGGTACTTAGGGCTAACACCAGGTAATCTAAGGAAGTAAGTCCAAGACCAGAAAGCCCTCTTTGCATAAATTCTCCCAGCCTTAAGTCTGTAAATATTGTTCCATACATTTTTAAGGTGGTACTTACATCACGGTAACAGTCAAATGTGCGTAAAAAACTCATTAGCCAGAAAGTACGAATTACCTGAAACAAACGATAATAAAAAGTATTACCTATTGAAAACCTGTTATGAAATTTCTCATAGAAAGGAGCACATTCCTGGGAGAGCAGGATTACAAAACTATTAGCCAGACCCCAGACGATAAAATTCCAACTTGCGCCATGCCATATACCGGTTGTAAACCAAACCAGTATGGTAGCCAGATAAACAGGAACTCTCTTACCCAGATTTTCACCAAGGGTACGTCTTGAATATTTGGACAGGTTCAGCATAGGTTTACTGACAGATATCGGATAGAACATATACTCCTTAAACCAGGTTCCAAGTGAAATATGCCAACGTCTCCAATATTCCACTATGGACTTGGAGAAGTATGGGCGGATGAAGTTTTCTTTAAGTCGTATACCCAGAACTTCAGCAATACCAATGGTTATGTCAATACCTCCTGTAAAATCTGCATATAGTTCTATAGCATAAAAGAACATACCCAATAGGACATAGATACCCTGGTACTCTTCTGTGTTTTTTATAATAGTAGTAACAGCTATAAGCAGCCGGTCAGCAATTACTAGTTTTTTAAAGTAGCCGTATAATATTCTCGTTAAACCAAAAGTAATATTTTTCTGTTCATATCTATGTTCTAAGAACATGGTTTGGGATAAATCATCAAATCGGCTAATGGGGCCTTGTACCAACTGGGGGAAAAAGGAGATAAATAAGGCGAGTTTTCCCGGATTTCTTTCTGCCGGGTATTTTTCCCG
>DALYNO010000169.1:0-7922 GCA_031975295.1 Anaerocolumna sp.
CATTGTAGCTTACTTTGCAATAACCTTGGCCTTTTTTTTGCAAAAACGTCTATTATTAACCGATAAAGTGCGAAAATTTGTATATAGTTAACAAGACTAAACAATTATTCGCATTATTAACAGTACTCATATTTTTTATAGCTATATATAATGAAAGTGAAGTAATGAAAGTGGAGTAATCAAAGGAGAAGGTTGCTTAGATTATTATCTTAGGAGGGTTCACGTATGAAGTATGGCTATTTTGATAATGAAAGTAAGGAATATGTGATTGACAGAGTGGATTTACAGACGTCCTGGACAAACTATTTAGGTGTCGAGGATACATGTGTTGTTGTAAATCATACAGCGGGGGGCTATATGTTTTATAAAACACCAGAATATCATAGAGTGACTAGATTCAGAGCAAATTCTGTTCCAATGGATAGACCGGGACATTATGTATATCTACGTGATGATGTATCTGGAGACTATTGGAGCATTTCCTGGCAGCCGGTGGGGAAACCCCTTAATCAGGCTGATTATAAGTGCAGACATGGGTTGTCATATTCTACATATTCTTGTGATTATAGTAATATTGCAGCTGAGCAGACACTATTTGTGCCAATTGGAGATGCAGTTGAACTTTGGGATGTAAAAATAAAAAACAATGGTGAGGAAGTTAGAGAATTAAGTGTATTTTCATACCTTGAATTTTCCTTCCATCATATTGATATGGATAATCGAAATTTTCAGATGAGTTTATATGCGGCTGGTTCCTCTTGTGAAGACGGAATTATTGAACATGACTTATTTTATGAAGAGTTTGGATATCAATATTTTACTTCTAATTTTGAACCAGATGGATTTGATTGTTTAAGGGATAAATTTATTGGCTCCTATAGAACTGAAAGTAATCCAATAGGAGTAGAAAGTGGCAAATTACTTGGTTCTTTTGAAAAAGGAAATAATCATTGTGGCTCCCTGCAGAAAAAGCTTGTGTTAAAACCTGGAGAAGAAGTACGGCTTATCTTTATGTTAGGTGAAGGTAACAGGGCTGCGGGTAAAGAAATACGTGAGAAGTATAAGGATTTTAGTGTAGTGGATCAAGCCTTTGCTAACTTATCCGCTTACTGGAATAAAAAATTAAATAAACTTCAGATACAAACGCCCAATGAAGGTATGAATACGTTAATCAATATATGGACGCTATATCAAGCTGAAATAAATGTAATGTTCTCCAGATTTGCTTCCTTTATAGAGGTTGGAGGGAGAACAGGACTAGGATACAGGGACACTGCACAGGATTCTATGACGGTACCCCATTCAAATCCTGATAAATGCAGACAAAGAATTATAGAACTTTTAAAAGGTCTTGTATCAAAAGGTTATGGGCTTCATTTATTTCAGCCTGAATGGTTTGAAGAAAAAGAAGATGCAAAACCTTTTAAATCTCCTACCGTAGTACCTTCACCTAGTAGTAAGGATTATGTCCACGGAATTGAGGATGCCTGCTCAGATGACGCCTTATGGCTGGTAAGTTCAATTGTTGAATACATAAAGGAAACAGGGGAAATAGGTTTGCTGGACCAAGTAGTATCCTATGCGGATGGTGGTAAGGGCTCTGTTTATGAGCATATTACTAAAATACTTGATTTCTCCTATGAGATGGTTGGTGCAAATGGTGTATGTAAAGGACTTCGTGCTGACTGGAATGACTGTTTAAATCTTGGAGGCGGCGAAAGCGCAATGGTATCCTTCCTCCATTATTGGGCGCTGTCTCATTTCTTAGAATTGCTTGGGCATCTTGGAATGAAAGAAGATTTCAGTAAGTATTCAGCTATGCGGGATACAGTGAAAGAAGTTTGTGATAAGGAATTATGGGATGAAGAATGGTTTATTAGAGGTATTACTAAGAATGGTAAAAGAATAGGAACCAGTCAGGATATAGAAGGAAAAGTACATTTAGAATCCAATGCCTGGGCTGTCTTATCAGGTGCCGCTACCTATGAAAAAGGCATCATTGCCATGGATAGTGTTGACAAATATTTGTATACTCCTTATGGTATTATGCTAAATGCTCCTTCCTACACGGTACCTGATTCAGATATTGGTTTTGTAACAAGAGTGTATCCTGGATTAAAGGAGAATGGCGCAATCTTTAGTCATCCAAATCCTTGGTGCTGGGCAGCAGAATGCAAGCTTGGCAGAGGAGATAGGGCAATGAAATTCTATGATGCACTTTGCCCCTATTATCAAAATGACAAAATCGAAATCAGAGAAGCAGAGCCTTATTCTTATTGTCAATTTGTTGTTGGAAAAGATCATACTGCCTTTGGTCGTGCAAGGCATCCATTTATGACAGGTACTGGTGGTTGGGCATATTTTTCAGCCACAAGATTTATGTTAGGAATTAGACCATCCTTTGATTACCTTGAAATAGATCCTTGTATTCCTGGCGAATGGGAAGAATTTAAGGTGTTAAGAGAATGGAGAGGAGCCACCTATGATATACATGTTTCCAATCCTGACCATGTGATGAAGGGCGTTAAAGAAATATATTTAAATGGAATATTAGTAGATAGGTTGAAAGAACAACCGGCCAATACTGTACATATGGTCAAGGTTATTATGGGCTAGATAAGGGAGGAAAGTAACAATGATTAAGTTTGGAACAGGCGGATGGAGAGCCATTATAGGAGATGAATTTACAAAAACCAATATTCAGACCTTAGCAAAAGCATTGGCAGTAAAAATGAAAAAGGAAGGTGTCACAGAGAAGGGGATTTGCCTTGGCTATGACAGAAGATTTTTATCCAAGGAAGCCATGCAGTGGGCAGGTCAAATATTTGCTACAGAAGGGATTGAAACCTTTCTCATTAACAGCTCCTCCCCAACACCATTAATCATGTTCTATGTATTAAGGCATGAATTACCATATGGAATAATGATAACTGCCAGTCATAACCCAGCAATTTATAATGGGATGAAAGTATTTACTTATGGTGGAAGAGATGCAGATGAATTTCAAACAAGTGACATAGAGAAGTATATAGAAGATGTTAAGCCGGAAGAATTAACAGAAAAAGATTATGATACTTTAGTAGCCTCAGGCATGATTAAAGAAATATATCCCCTTAATGAATACCTGGATACCATTATTGGTTCAATAAATATGGAAGCGATTCGTGAAAGAAGTCTTTCCATAGCTTTAGACCCTATGTATGGAGTAAGTGAAACTTCTATCAAAACGATTCTTATGACAGCCAGATGTCAAGTTCATACCATTCATGACAGGCATGATACCCTGTTTGGCGGTAAGCTGCCCTCTCCTTCTGCCAGTACATTGAGGAGTTTGCAGAATTATGTTCTTGATAAACATTGTGATATTGGTATTGCAACTGATGGGGATGCAGATCGTATTGGTGTAATAGATGATAAAGGAAACTTTCTGCATCCAAATGACACTTTAGTTTTGCTGTACTATTATTTGGTAAAATACAGAGGTTTAAGAGGACCGGTGGTTAGAAATATTGCAACGACTCATATGCTTGATAAAGTAGCTAAAAAGTTTGGAGAAGAGTGTTATGAGGTACCTGTAGGCTTTAAAAATATTTCTGCCAAAATGCAGGAGACAGATGCCATTATTGGTGGAGAGTCTTCCGGTGGGTTAACTGTAAAAGGTCACATAAATGGTAAGGATGGTATTTATGCCACAGCACTTCTGGTTGAAATGGTTGCGGTGACTGGTAAAAAATTATCAGAAATTGTGAATGATATTAGAGAAGAGTGCGGTGCAATTTATATGGAAGAGAGAGACTATAAGCTTAAACAAGATAAGAAAGACGAAATATGTAAGCTCTTGATGGAAGAAAAGCGTCTACCCTTCCTTGCATATGAAATAGATAAAGTCTCCTATCTAGATGGTTGTAAGATTTATTTTAATAATGGAGGCTGGATTATTGCTCGTTTTTCTGGAACAGAACCAATGCTTCGTATATTTTGTGAAATGCCAATGCCAGCAGATTCCAAATTATTGTGTGAGATTTTTGAGGAGTTCTTAGCATTAAATTAACATTCTTATGATGAGGGTCAGTGGCTAGATGAATAGCAGATTGACCCTTTCATTTTGGATAATTTGTCAAATATCGCTCTAATATTGTCATACGAATAACAATTATATGCAAAAAATAACAACTTGAAACAGAGACTATAACAATTGAAAATTGTATAATATATATAAAAGAAAAGCACTGAACAACGTATATTTAGTACTTATGCATATTATTCGGTGACTACAATAGGAGGTAAGACTAAAATATGTCTAAAAGCTTAGAAACGACGAGAACCCATTCTAAAAAAATAGTCAAGAATAAAAAAACTTTGTTTTTGCTTAGTATGGTAGCCCCAGGTGCAATATGGTTGATACTACTGCGTTATTTACCTATGTTTGGTATTGTAATTGCATTTAAGGAATATAAGATTTATACCAAAGCGCCGTCACTTATTAATAATATTATACATAGCGATTGGGTGGGGTTAAGTAAGTTTAAATTCATATTTGCAACATCTGATTCTTGGAAAATGATACGTAATACTCTAGGTTATAATGCACTGTGGATTATACTGGGACTTGTGATTTCCGTCTCCTTTGCCATTATGTTAAGTGAGATCACAAATAAGTTTGTAGCCAAGACCTATCAGACTTTAATGTTTTTCCCATATTTTTTAAGTTGGGTTGTGGCCAGTTATTTTGTATTGGCATTTCTTGACCCAACCAGAGGACTTCTTGTAAATATTCAAAAAGATTTAGGTATGGAGACAACCAATTGGTATAATAACCCGAAACCCTGGCCGGTGATTTAACGATTGCTTCTCTTTGGAAAAGTATTGGTTATTCAAGTATCTTATATCTGGCTGCTATTACAGGAATTGATGCAACACAATATGAAGCTGCCAGCATTGACGGTGCAAGTAAATGGCAACAAATTCGTTATGTAACAATACCACATTTAAAATCCATGATTATTATTCTATTTATCCTAAATGTAGGTAAAATCTTTAATGCAGACTTTGGACTGTTTTGGAATATTCCAATGAACTCAGGTCCGTTATTTCCAGCCACACAGGTTATTGATACCTATGTATACAGGGTACTCACAGCTACCAATGATATAGGAATGAGTACAGCTGCAGGTTTACTTCAAAATTTGGTTGGTTTTATCTGTATTATGACAGCAAACACTATTGTTCGTAAATATGACGAAGATAGTAGTTTATTTTAGGGGGTGCAAGCTATGAAGAATATTTCATCAAAACGATTCAGTAGTTCTCGCCTTAATGCAGTAAGTATACCTACAGAAATTATAATCTATATCATTCTCGGTTTATTTTGTTTGATTTGTATTATACCATTTATATTTGTTGCAATTATTTCTTTCTCCTCAGAGGAAAGTATCAGGGAAGTTGGATTCTCCTTTATTCCACAAGGTTGGGCACTTGAAGCTTATCATTATGTAATTGAACTTGGTGATCAGCTCTGGAGATCTTACTTTAATAGTTTTTTGGTTACAATAGTTGGAACTATAATTAGTGTACTTATTTGTATTTTGTATTCTTATGCATTATTTCGAAGAGACTTTAAGTATCGTAAGTTTTTTATGTTTTTCAGTTTTTTTACTATGATGTTTGGTGGTGGCCTTGCACCTACCTATGTTGTCTGTAAAACCATGCTTGGTTTAAGTGATAATTATGCTGCACTAATTGTACCAATGCTGGTAAATCCCTTTAATATCATTATTATGAGAACCTTTTTTAGAAGCTCAGTTCCGGAATCTTTAATTGAAGCTGCTTCCATTGATGGTAGTGGAGAGTACAATACCTTGTTTAGAATTATAGTGCCTATTGCAAAGCCCGGTATTGCCACAGTCGCTCTGTTAAATGCATTGGCATTTTGGAATGAATGGTTTATTGCAATGCTTTATGTCAGAGATGCAAAATATATTCCATTACAGTATTTATTAATGCAAATGCAGAACAAGGTTGACTTTTTGGTTAAGAATTCCTCTCTAATAGGTGCTGAAGCTGCCAACATCATGAGTACACTTCCAAAAGATAGTCTTAGAATGGCATTAGTTGTTTTGATCGTGATACCAATAGCCTGTGCATATCCATTTTTTCAACGATTTATTATCTCAGGGCTTACCATTGGTTCAGTAAAGGAGTAAGAACGGTTTAAGATACTAAACCGCTTACATAGAAATTTATCATAGGCGATTGTTAAACATAGAATCATTGGTTTGCAATTGACCCCAAAAATCATTTATAGGAGGAGTTATTTATGAAAAGAAAACTGTCCTTGGTCCTTGTTCTTATGATGTTAATTATGACATTAGCAGCATGTGGAAGCAAACAGGCATCAAAAGAAAATGATCCAACAGTAGAAGCAACAAAGGCACCTACAGAGGAAACAAAAGAAACAGCACCAACAGAGGAACCAGCAAGTCAAGGGTCGGATTTAGAACCTGTAACACTGAAATGGTATCTTCATGGAAGTAATGTTACAGATGACAGCGCAGTTTTGGAAAAGGCAAACGAATATTTAAAAGAAAAAATTAATGTAACATTGGAACCTATTTGGGGTACTTGGGGAGATTTTGATAACAATGCTGTAATGGCTATTAATGGTGGAGATAATGTTGATATCTATTTTACTTGCTCTTGGAGTGCTGACGAATATAATGCCTTTGCAAAAAAAGGTGCATGGGTTCGCCTAGACAATCCTGATAATAATCTAATTGAAAAGTATGGAAAAGAAACTTTTGATTTACTTCCTGAAGTTTTGGCTAATGGAGCCAAAATTAATGGTTCTGACGGATATGGCGTATACGCAGTACCTGGTTATAAGGATATAGCTACTCAGAACTGCTGGGATATCAATGTGGCATTGTTACAAAAATATGGTTATACCATTGATGACATTGCTAATGCAGATTATTATAGTTTTGGTGATATTCTTGCTAAAGTTAAGGCAGGAGAAGGTGAGAATTTCTACCCATTGTTAGTAGAAGGTGCTGTTCTTGAAAGAATGGTAAATAACTCTATTATTGTAACAGGTGACGCAGGAACAAACAATTTATTATCTTATTATATTAATCCAACTGATACTACAGCAGAAGGTCCTTATGGAAATAAGATATTAAATAAATTTGAAACTCCTGAATATAAGAAATTTGCTGAAAAAACTCGTGAATACTTTTTAGCTGGATACATTGATCCTGCTCTTGGCAATGCAAATCAGGCAAATGATATTCGTTCTGCTAAACAGTTAACTGGTGAATATTTAATTGGAACACAAAGTTATGCCCTTGGATATGAAGTGCAAGCCAGCAAAGAACGTGGTTTTGAAGTAGCAATGGTTCCATGTACACCTGCTTATGTAGATACTACTTCATCACAGGGTGCAATGATGGCCATATCTACTGCATCTAAAAATCCTGAACGTGCCATGATGTTCCTTAACTTATTAAATACAGATCCTTATTTAATGACGCTATTAAACTATGGTGTAGAAGATGTTCATTATAATTTAATAAACGGTGAAGCTTTCTTTACTGAAAAACGTAGTGATTACATGCCATGGACAAATGGTATGGGTAATGTTACCTTATTACCACCTCAAGAAGGCCAGGGAGCTGATTTCTGGGATAAATTCAAAGATTATTATGGTTCTGCCGGCGAAATTCCAATCCTTGGATGGGCCTTTGATCAGACCAAAGTACAAAATGAAATGAGTGCTTTAGTAAACGTAGCAGCAGAATATGTACTTTCACTGAATACTGGTACTGTTGATCCAGCAGAAGCATTACCTAAATTCCTTGAAAAATTAAAAGAAAATGGTATGGAAAAAGTGGTTACAGAAGCCAATGCTCAGTTAGAAGCATTCT
>DALYNO010000170.1:0-7910 GCA_031975295.1 Anaerocolumna sp.
GTGGCTGTCTTAGGTGCTAAATCCATGAGCTTGCTAATGGCTTCTGAAGTTTTACCTTTGGATCTTGCTTCCAGATATTTACCTAAAGTTATCAAAGCTAAAATAGTTGCAGCAGATTCAAAATATAAATCCATAGAATATGTCATGACCATATCCATATTATCATGACCTAGTCCATATCCAATTTGAAAAATTGCATATATTCCATAAACAATTGCTGCCCCTGATCCAATTGCAATTAGTGAATCCATATTAGGGTGTCCCTTAAACAGCGTTTTAAATCCAATCTGATAGTACTTACGATTCACTAAGGTGATTGGTAACACTAATAAAAATTGAAGAAATGCAAAAGTTACAGCATTCTTATCACCATGTAGAAAACTTGGTAAAGGAAATTTAAGCATATGTCCCATTGCTATATATAGAAGGGGTATTAAAAATATAAAAGATACGATAATTCTAAACTTCATTTCTTTTAATTCTGACAAAGTTTTATTTTCCTTTGTATCACTGGCCTTCACATCACTGCCTTTAACAAAAATGGAAGCATTATATCCAGCATTGACCACTGTTGCAATAATTTCTGCATGATTGGTAACTTCACTGTCATACTCCACTATCATGCTGTTACCTAAGAGATTCACTATTACTGAATTAACACCAGAAATCTTTTTAACGCTCTTTTCTACTGATGCAGAGCAAGCAGAACACGTCATTCCTGTTACGTTAAATTTTTGATTCATCTTTCACCTCTCTACTATACCCCCGTGGGGTGTATTTATGACATAAGAATAATCCTTCCTAACCATTTTGTCAAGGGCTTTTTGTAAATAATTTTAAAAATACCTATCTCTATCCTCCACAGTAATGGCGCAAGGTGAAAAGTATATTTGGCCATAAAAAAACCTCCTAAGTAGGGTATGGTTATTTACCATGTCTACTTAGGAGGATCATATCCGTCTACCTTAGGGGTTCGGTTAAAAGCAACGGCTCATTTTTTATTCAACACTCTTTAAGGATTCTACCATATCTATTTTTTGCAACTTAAAATACATTACAAAGTTAACAAAAGCTGCAAAGGCGAATGTAAGTAATACACTGAACAGGAAACTAATAATTTTAATTTTCCTGCCAAACATAAGTAAGTCGAGTTCGGCTGTTATAATTACATAATAGTGCAAAACTATGCCTAATAACATACCAAACACAGTACCAATCAAGGTAAGCATACTATTTTCACGATAAATATAAGTGCCAACCTCCATATCCATAAACCCAAGTACTTTTAAGGTGGCAAGTTCTCGTTTGCGTTCATTGATAGTAATATTATTTAGATTATACATTACAATAAAAGCAAGTAATCCGGCAGATACAATTAACACATATACTACAAGATTGAGACTATTAAGCATATCAGAAATTTGCTTTTGAAATGCAGAAGTAAAACTTATATTTAATATACTGTTGTTCTTTAGCATACCTTCTGCAAAGGCTTCTTCTTGTTCTTGCGGAATATTACCTTTGAGATACACAGTATTATAATCGGGTGCTTTACCAAATAATTTCTCGTAGAGAGAGGATGTTATAAAGACATAATGCATCATATAATTTTCAGTAACAGCAGTTATCTTAACTTCTACTTTTTTCTGATTCCCATCCTCTAAGTATATAATTTCTCCAGGTTCCACTTTTAAGAGGGAGGCAAGTTTTTCAGTAATGATAGCACCATCATTTTGTAATTCGTATGTCTTTTTGGATTTTCTATCTCTAAAAACCACATACTCTGAGATTTCTGTACTCACTTCTGGTACAATTAGATTAGCACTTTTTACTGTCTTATGAAACCCGGCATCTATTGTATTTCCATGAATTAGGGTTGCTTTGGTTATTTCAGTATTTGTTTCTATTTCATTTAAAAGGGAATCCTTATGGAATTTATCCATCTTACTATCTATGGTTAGGGTAGCATCCTGCTTCCATAAATCCGTATATTGTACTTCAGCAATTGCACCTATGGAATCTTTTATACCAAAACCAACCAAAAGTAGTGCTGTACAACTTCCAATCCCAATTACAGTCATAAAAAATCTTTTCTTATATCTTAACAGATTACGAACAGCTGCCTTACTGGTGAAATTTAGTCGTCCCCAAATAAATGGTAAGTATTCTAGTATAACCCTTTTACCTAGTGTAGGTGCCTCAGGACGCATTAGCTTCGCTGGCGTTGCCAAAAGCTCTTTATAACAAGAGAAAAAAGCAGCTAAAGTAGTACACCCGATAGCCGTTACAGCAGAAAGGGCTCCATAATAATAATTGTAAGGTGTAATTGCCTCTGGTAATGTATAGTACAATATTTTGTATGCTATAATGATTACTTTAGGCAGCACCTGCTCACCTATTAAAAATCCCAATATACTACCTAAGAAACTAGCAGATAAGGCATAGATCATATATTTCCCGGCTATGGATAATTTGCCATAACCCAGAGCCTTAAGGGTACCTATTTGCGTTCTTTGCTCCTCTACCATTCGCGTCATAGTTGTCAGGCTGACTAAGGCTGCCACTAAAAAGAAAATAACAGGAAATACTTTTCCTATATTACCAATTCGTTCAGCATCCTGACCGTATTCAACATAAGTTTGAATACTATTCCTGTCTAATACATACCATTTGGGCAATTCCAAATCAGTCAGTTCTTTTTCTGCCTTGGATATTTTTTCTTTGGCTTTGGTAATTTCTTTATCTGCCTTTTCTTTCTCTCTTTTTAGTGTCTTCTCTCCTTCTACTAATTCCTCTTGCCCTTTGATTAATTCAGTTTCTTTTGTATGAAGGATAGTCTCCGTTTTCTGTAATTTTATTTCACCCTGGCTAAGTTCTTGATTCATTGCTTTTAATTGTTCGTTACTATGGTCCAATTCTGTTTCTTTTGATTTGAGCTCAGACTTAGCATGTTCTAATTTAGTTTCTTCAGTCTGAAGAGTCTTATTTGCTTGTATTAGAGCAGCACCTGAATGATCTAGTTCTATTTTTGCAGCTTCTAACTGCTTTCCTGCTTCCTCTAACTTTTTAATTTGAGTTGTTACTTCCACCTGACCAGCTAAAATATATGTTTCATTATGAAGGATTTCATCCCATTCCTCTGGATATAAATCTTTAAATGGTTCAAGCTTTGATTTTTCTTCTTGAACCTTAACTAAATTATCCTGGATTTGGACTTCTTTCGCTCTCAGTCCTTTCAGCCCATCTGCATAGTCCTTATTATTTTTCTCCCACTCTACTTTACTCTTCTCATAAACATTTAGACCCTTGGTATATTCCTTACGTTTAGACCTTACTATGTTCTCCCAGTTCCTTATATCTTTCTGTGCTTTGGATAATTCTTTTTTGCCTGCTGCCAGCTGCTCCTTATATTGATGAAACAAGTCTTTGTTCTTATCCAGCTCTATTTTTCCACTGGATACTTGTTCCCAGCCTTGGTCTATTGCTTCTCTAGCCTTCGTTATTTTATCCTTGGCATCTATTAACTCCTTTTCACCCTTTGCAAACTCATTTTCTGCTTCTATAATTCCTTGGGCAAGGTCTATTTTAGCATCTTCTATTTCTTTTTTTGGTTCTCTTAATACTTCCTCATATCTAATCTGGCTTTGGTTATGAGCTATTCCTTCCATACTTTTAACTACTGTCTCTACACGGTCTTCATATTCTTTAGAATATGAAATCAAAGGAACTGTATGACTAACAGTTACATATATTTCTGCGTATACTTCTGATTTAAATGCTTCTCTTGGTAACACTGCAAAATAATCTACGCTGCCATCTCCAATTGCACTATTTCCTCTTTTATAGGATAGGTATAAGGGTGTATCACCAATTCCAACAATGGTGTACTGTGTATGGGCCAGGCTATCCGCTAGCTTAGTCTCATTTCCAGATCGAAATGTAATGGTATCTCCAAGGCTATACTCACCATTTAGAGCAAACAGGCTGTCGATCAGGCATTCATTATTAGCTTCTGGAAGTCTACCCTTTGTTACTTTTATTTTATTTACAGTATCTGTTCTGGAATATAGCTTAAAGATGGACTCAGCATCATTTGTAGTGCTTAATACATCCATAGACTTAACCGGTTCTACAGATTCAACCCCTTCTACGGCTTCTATTGCTGCAACATCATGATTTGTTAATCCCATGGTACTCATTACTCTAATATCCATAAAACCTGTTCGATCAAAATATGTATCACCAGAAATTTGCATGTCTGTTTCTGTTGCTCGTATTCCAGAGAAAAAGGCAACACCTAGAGCTACTATGAGCAAAATGGATATGTACCTATTTAGACTTTTCTTTATTTCTATTATAAAATCTTTTCTTAATGCTTTCTTTTTCATTTTTACATACCATAAAAGGTCGAAGAATTCATTTGAGATACTCATTCCCCTAACTATCCATCAACCTTACCTCTCTAGAAACATTTCATTCCTTCTATCATACTCTTAACTTATATTCTTTTCAATATAAAACAGTGCAGTAAACTGCATAAGTAGAAAAAGAAGTTGCAGCAAAAAATATGCTACAACTTCTTCTACTATTTATTATGCCTCTACTCGAAAGTTAAGTACTTCTGCTTCCATGGTTATTGCTTCTTTTTCCAAAGATTCCGCGGCACGATTTAGTTCATTAACTGCTTCCAATTGCCCATTTGCAGTTAGTCCTAACTGGGTGGAAGCTGCTGCTGTCTCTTCAAGGGTTGAAGAAATACTTTCAATTGCAGCTAATGTATCATTTTTGACCTGACTCATTTTATCAATCCCAACTACGATCCCCTCAAGATTCGCTGTTAAATTCACTACTTGAGATTGAATATTATGAAAAGCATCCAATGTACTATTTAGGGTAACCTCCTGCTTGGTTACAATATTATCCGCTTCTTTTGCAACGATTACTGTATCCTTAGTCCGTGTTTTTATTCGCGCAACAATTGCGGTAATCCTACCAGCTTCATTGGTGGATTGCTCCGATAATTTTCTAATTTCCTCTGCCACCACGGAGAATCCTCTTCCATAGCTGCCTGCTCTGGCTGCTTCTATAGAAGCATTTAATGCTAACAAGCTTGTTTGTTCAGCTATGTCATTTATGGCTTTTGTAATATCCATAATTGCCTTTGATTCTGCATCTAAACTACTGATGTTTTTAATTACTTCTTTGGTTATAATAGAAGAGTCCATGCATTTTTCCTTTAAATCAAGCATGGAAATAAGCCCATTTGCTACTGTACTTTTGGTTAAATCTGCAACTTGTTTAATATCTCCCGCGTTATGCTCCGCTAAGGTAATCTGGTTTGCAAGCTCTGACATTTTGGTTAGACAGTTTTCTGCATCTTCTGCCTGTGAAAATACACCGTGTTCAATCTCACTTACTGCACTGGCAATATTTTGGGATGCAACAACCAGTGTTTGAGAAGCATCGGTTACATTTTTAGCAAGCAATGATGTTTTTTTGCTGGCCCCAAACATATTCCTGACTAAATCTTTCATACCGTCAAACATATGATTGATACTATTAGCCAATATGTTAAATTCGTCTTTTCTCTTTAATGTAACCTTCACCCTTAAATCACCTGTAGCTGCAACTTCCAAAATCTTATTGGTGTCTTTTATTGCAAAACCAATCCCCTTTGCCATGATTAAACCAATTAATATAGCGATAAAACAAGAGATGAGTACTATAATAAAAGTAATTATTTTAACATCTTCAGCTTGTTTCACTACTTCTGCATTAGATATGAGAGCATACACCATAGAACCACTAACTGACAACTTACTATAGACAAACAAATACTTTTCTCTCTGATAGGTTACATAGTCAGCATTACTCCCCTTCTCACTGTCTAATGCCTTTGTAAAAAATAATTCTTTACTTAGATCAGTTTCTTGTGAATTAGAACTGTTAAGAATACTTTTTCCATCCCTGGTTATAAATCCAGTAATACTATTTTTACCAAAATCGGTTTTATCTATAATTTCCTTAATAAAGTCTTGTTTAATATCAATGATAATAAAACCGATGGGCTTAAAACCTGAATTGGTTAATCTTTTGATGAAACTTAAGCCATACTCTCTGGAGTTAACTTTTGCCGCTTCATCCAGAAAGGGATGACTTCCCACCCAAGCCTGTGATTCACCTGATTCTATTAAAGCTTTTACATCTTCAGACTCATCCAATGCCTCATAGAATGTCTTATCCAAGGTAGCTGCACTTGATACAGGATGACCATAATTTGCAGTCACATAAATATCACTGATATTTTTATCTGCCGAGGCAATGGACAAAATCTTCTTTTGGCTCTCCTTATATCTCTGAATTTCCTCTGTGGGTTTGTCAGAGTAATATTTGGAATAATATTTTTGTAAAACATCATCTGCTATTAAATCAATCGCCTTACTTGACATATTAGTTAGCCCCAAATCAAAGTATTCACCCATCATTGATAGACTTAATTCACTAGATTCCTCATAATTTTTAATCATTCCCTTAGAGGCTTGCACATAGCACACAACTCCCAGAATTATAATAAAGATAGCTGGAATTAAAAAGGCGCCAATTAAACGGAACCGTATACTATGGTAACTCTTTACCTTCTTTTGTTCCTTTTGCATGTTTCCCCTGCCCCCTATGACTATTGGTAAATTTCAAATTCCGCTACTTGGCCTCCAACAGCTCCTGAGTTTTCTGTAAAAACTAATTGAACATATCTTGTTTCAATTTCATCAAATATTAGTTGAACTTCATTTCCAGTATCAGGATCAAAGGTATATTGTTTGCTATCTATAAATTTCTCAAATTTCTCCCCGTCATTACTAATATTTACACAAAAGGTTTGGGTTCTTTTTCCCCATATAGCCATGGGACTTAAGGCAACACGGATTGCATGTATTTTTTCTGGTTTATCTAAATCCACTGTCAGGTAATTAGGATAATCATTCTTACCTTCCCAATATGATACTCCAGTCGCAACGCCGTCTACTACTTTCCTTGGAGTATAAACATCATTAAAACTACTGGCATCCACTTTTTTCTCCAAAGCAATATTAACACCCTCAGGTAAAACAAGGGTATATTCTTCCTTTATAAAATCAGGATGTTCAGTAGCCACTTCCTGATCAGGGGTTTGAACCAAAGTAACATTAGCTGCTTTCATTTCCTGTGGCGGTTCTTTAATCCCTTTATCTGCATAGACAAATAAACCAATGTTTAAAAATACAAGTAAAATAATAAGTACCCTTCTAAGTATTTTCATTTTGACCTCTTTCTGAATTTAATCCTCACATAAATTCTTTCACGTTTTTGAACGAACTGGGTTTATTCAATTGTCAGATTAGCGGTGGTATTCTCATTTATTTCAAACTTACCTTGGGAGAAACTTGTAATTTTTTCTCCTAATATGGTTAGCCCACTTATTTTAATATCTTCAACTGTATGGGCTTCATCAAAACCGTTTATACGTGAAGGATTAAACTTACCGCTAAGCACCTGAACATTTTCAATGGTTACATTACGTATCTGACCTCTTTCTTTCGTTGAGGACCAGTTAGGATTATTTGCAATATTGAAGTCAATTAAATAAGGAATTTCACTTCCATCTCCTGAACCCATCTGGGCATTTTCTACTATGATATTTTTAAATAAGATATTTTCAACCATGGCATCATCTGCATTATGTACGGATATAACTGGCTTGTGAAAATTATTTAACACAGTAATATCTTCAAATGTAATGCCTGTTATATTTGCATCCTGTCTCTGTCCTTTATTTGTCTCATATCCAACCTCCATAGACTGTGCTAAATCTGTCCATAGCTGCATATTCGTAAAACTGATATTAGAAGAATTTCCTCCATAATTTTTGATTA
>DALYNO010000171.1:0-7903 GCA_031975295.1 Anaerocolumna sp.
CCCTTTGCCCATTAAGAACATTTCCACTAATAGCGGTATAAACCCTTTTTCTGTTTGTCACTTCATCCCCATTCCATATAGTAAGCTCATCTAAAATTATAGCCGGAAGCATGCCATGTTTTTTACCTACTGATTTATACGGAATCATCATTATATTTACAGGTATTGAATCGGGACTCTCCTGTAAATCATCACTTACTGCAGCTGATATCTCATTACTATCATCAAAAGAATCTAAAACTGCTTTTACCTGTCTTATTTGATTATTACTTAGCAAAGGTGCAATTGCCAAAAAATCAGTTATCATCACCGGTTTTCTAAAGATAGGATCATATAATAGATTGCCTGTATCTAAAAAACCCACTATTTTTGTTGTTTGACCACCATAAACCAACTCAATCTCATATAGCCCTAAATCAGTGCTGCCATGTTTAAATACCACCATAAATGTAATTACAGACAAAATAATGAATATAATTGCCAGTAGAATAAAGGGTAATTTACGGTTCTGGAAAAGATTCGTATGTAGTAATCTTCCACTCAAGATTTCTGTAAAATAGTATCCAAGTTTTGTATTATAATAAAGGGAATTCATAACCCCACCCAAAAAAAATGTGGTTATATATAACAGAATAACCCCTTTTATTCTTGCCCTTATTTTTTGTTTTTTAAATGTTATGGCTATCATCAAATAGCTTATTACTATGTATGCAAAAAGAAATTGTACAAAGCCATTTATGTTCTGGAATACAGATAGTATACAAGCGCTTATAGCACCTGTGGCAGCTCCTAAACAAAGTCTTACCTTTGATGTGGAGAACTTAATTATTTTTTTTATAATAATTAAAAGTATTAGGTCCATTATAAAATTGATGATAAATATTACATCAAGATAAACCTCTAAATACACACTCACCCCTCTTTACCAACTTGTATTTTATGAATCCCATTATAACTTTTTCCATGTATTTATTTTGTCATTTTCTGGTAATTATATTTGCTTTTTTATTTACCCATAACTACAAAATCTATGAAAATATCCTTAGGATTACCTATGAAATGTATTTTTTTTACATTTTATGTTGGATGGTGACTCATTCTTTTCAGGTAAGATTCCATTCGAAACTCCAAATTTGATTGTACAAAAAAAAGCCTGTCCCAAAATTAGACTAAAATCTAATTTTGAAACAGACTCTCTATTCTTCTCATAAAATATTATGATTATTTGTTATTTCTATTTTTCTGTAAAAATTCAGGTATTTTGATACTATTTGTTTCAGCATTGTTATTAATTTGACTAATATTACTATGATATGTATTGGAGGGAGTCGTATTAACAGGTTTGCTGTTGTAATTTTGGTTGGTTGCCGCAACTTGAGATTGCGCCTTTGCATATGGTGATGTATTGTTTAAACTATTAAAATTATACTCCGGTCTTGTCACTGGTTGTTTTAAAAAACCAGGTCCTTTGGATAACTCCTTCGCATCACCGGATCTATCTAGCCCGGTTGCAATAACCGTTATTGTTGCTAAATCTGGTGTACTTTCATCATACATGGCACCAAAAATAATATTAGCAGCTTCACCTGCAAGCTCTTGCACCATAGTTGCTGCTTCATTAGCCTCTACTAAACTTATATCACCAGAAATATTAATAATAACATGGGATGCACCTCTGATGGTTGTTTCCAACAATGGACTTGTAATGGCCTGATTCACAGCGTTAATACATTTGTCATCGCCTTTACCAAGTCCAATACCAATATGTGCTACACCTTTATCCTTCATAACAGTTTGAACGTCTGCAAAATCCAGATTAATTAATCCAGGAACATTAATTAAATCTGTGATACCCTGTACACCCTGCTGTAGTACTTCATCCGCTTTTCTAAGTGCATCTGGCATTGTAGTTCTTCTGTCTACGATTTCCAATAATTTGTCATTAGGAATTACAATTAGAGTGTCTACATGCTCTTTTAATTTCTCAATTCCGCTTAAGGCGTTGTTCATTCGAGCTTTTGCTTCGAATTTAAAAGGTTTGGTTACAATTCCTACTGTAAGAATACCAAGTCCTTTCGCAATCTGCGCAACTACTGGTGCTGCACCAGTTCCAGTTCCACCACCCATGCCACAGGTTACAAATACCATATCTGCACCTTTGATTAACTCTGTTAGCTCTTCTCTACTCTCTTCTGCAGCCTGTGCACCAATTTCTGGTTGTGCTCCTGCACCTAAACCTTTGGTAAGTTTCTCACCAATTTGAATACATTGGGGCGCCTTACAATTCTTTAAATGCTGCTTGTCCGTATTAACACAAATAAATTCTACGCCTACAATATTTTCTTCAATCATTCTATTTACAGCATTATTTCCTGCACCACCTACTCCAATAACTAGTATTTTTGCAGTAGAATCAGCTTCATTCGTCCTTATTTCAAGCAAGGTTCTTCCTCCTTCACCATACCAACATGTTCTAAAAACCCTTTATTTATCATTATAAACCATTTACAAGCTAAATTCAACTTTTATCTTATAGGAAAACAAGGGTAATTTTTACTAATTAAATTGTTTCTAATATAATTTTTTTTAACTAACGTCTACGTTTTGCAATAATATTTTTATCTTGTCCCTCAGTATAATCCTTTATATCAATCTCTAGTTTTTTTCCTTTTGCCTTAGGTAATATTTCCTTTAGTACAGCTAATTGTTCATCATAAGTATCTCTTTTACCCAGCAAAACCAAATTATTTCCACTTAGTAAAGTTACTTCTGACTTTTGATTGAATCGAATGGTTTCTACCTCTAATTCAAATTTTTGTATGAGTTGCGTAAGTTTCAAAACAATTCCAAATAGCTCCTCTTTCTCCACCTCCAATTGGCTGTAAAGTACAAATCCACTAAAATTCAAACCTTCTATATAAGGAATATTCTCTAATTTTTCATTTGAACTTTCTACAATAATACCGTCTTTATCGAAATACATATAGCCATTCATGTACTTGATACAACCAATTATGGCTTTTTCATAAATATGTATTTTAATCGTATTCTTATCAATCATTTTAACATCAACATCTTCAACAAATGGAATACTCTCCCTTCTACCATATTTATATCTAAGATAGAATAGAAGGGTATTGCCATCTGTTTTTTTCGTTAGAATCTGCTGTTTCGCTTCTTCTTCTGTATAATGAGTATTCCCTTCAATGATTACTGTTTTAAGACTACAAAACACATAAATAACTGACATGAAAATTAGTATTGCTGCGCAGAATAAAAGAAGTTTTGTTATGCCATGTAAAAATGAATTTTGACTGTTACCTTTTTCTTGTCTTTTCATTCAAACTCCTTTTATAAGTGTGTACTTATTTCTTACACTTAAGTATTTTTATGATTTGCTTAAGCTTATCTGGGCTCCTAACAAGGATAAATCTCTACAGATGTCTTCATATCCTCTTCCAATAAAGTTAGGATTATAAATCCTAGTCTTTCCCTCTGCCATAAGTCCGGCGATGACCAAAGCTGCCCCTCCTCTTAGCTCACTGGCATAAACATCACATCCCGTCAGCTTCTCTACACCATGAATCGTAGCATCTCTTTCTTTCACTAAAATATCAGCACCGAATTTTAATTGTTCTGTAACATTTTGATATCTATCTTCAAATATCTCTTCTGTTATGATGCTTTTTCCCTCTGCTGTCATAAGAAGTGACATAATTTGAGACTGCATATCTGTAGGAAATCCTGGGTAAGGTGCTGTCTTAATAGATGGTATTGCCCTTAATCTACCAGACGAGGCAATGATTATATAATTATCGCCGCATACAATACCACACCCCATACTTCTTAACACTCCAACCACCGAATGGAGACTTCCGCAACCAATTCCTGTAAGAATGGCTTCACCTCCACAGCCGGCTACAGCTGCGAGATAGGTACCTGCCACTATTCTGTCAGAAGCAGCCGTATATTCCACACAATGTAAAAAGTCCACACCATCTACTTCTATTCGCTTTGTACCAGCACCAAATATTTTTGCGCCGCAGGCTGTTAAAAACTTGCACAGTTCACAGATTTCTGGTTCCATAGCTGCGTTAAAAATTCTGGTTTTTCCTGAAGCCAATACTGCTGCTAGAATCGTGTTCTCTGTTGCTCCAACACTGGGGAACTTAAGAAGTATATCATTTCCTTTTATACCGTTTGTATTACACTGAATTAGCCCGTCCTCTTCTTTCAGACATACATTCATTTGTTCAAAAGCTTCTAAATGGTAGTCTATAGGTCTTGCACCTATGGTACAACCTCCAGGATATGTTATGGTAACCGAACCTGTTCTTCCAAGTAAAGCTCCCATAAGGATAATGGAAGATCGCATTTTTTTCACATCATCCTCAGGTACGGTTGATGTATTGATTTTGGTTGTATCCACAAGGAGAGAAGAATTTTCCCACCAAGTTCTGCAACCGATTGCCTCTAAAATTTTTATCATACTATATACATCTAATATTTTGGGGCAATGATTTAATTTTGTAATTCCATTAACTAGTACGGTAGCTGCCAAAATTGGCAGTACTGCATTTTTAGAACCTTGTATGTTAACTTCCCCATTCAGCTGCTTTCCTCCGACTATTTCAATAAATGACATGTCGCACCTCAACAATAAAGAATATATATAATACTATATGAAATATTCTTATAATTGTGTCAGCTGCCGGTTAAAGTAAATACCTATCTCTCGTATTTAATCTGATTTGATACACTTAAAACAATACCCATCTCTACGAGTAATACCAAAAGGGAACTTCCTCCGTAACTGATAAAAGGAAGGGGAATACCTGTTGACGGTATGGTATTGGTTACTACTGCTATATTTAACAACACTTGTATGGCAATATGGGTTAATACACCAGTTGCAATTAACCCGCCATATAAATCTGGTGCATTGATGGCAATCACAAATAATCTCCAAATCATCATAACAAATAACAAAATAACTGAAATTGCACCAAAGAGTCCAAGTTCTTCACAAATAACAGAAAAAATCATATCATTGTGAGATTCTGGTATGAATCCGAGCTTTTGCATACTCTCTCCCAGCCCCTTACCAAAAATTCTGCCTGATGCGATGGCATATAGACCTTGCAGAATTTGATATCCCTTCTCGTGGGTTTCTACATTTCTCCATACGTCAATACGAGTACTTCTATAACTTACACCAAAAACGGCAAATGCACCAATTGCAACGCCAATGATTCCTGTTGCGATGAAGTATAATTTCTTTCTGCTGGATACAAAACAAATTGCTACCAGTATACAGGCCATTACCAATGAAGTACTAAAATTTTCTATAAGTACTAGACCAATTAAAGGTACTACGAAAAATGCTGTTTTTAAGAAGCCTGTAAACTTATCTAATTTTTTTGGCGCTAAATTAACTATGTAGGCAGTAAATAATATGACTGCAATTTTGGATAATTCCGATGGCTGAAAACTACCAAAAGGTCCAAGATCTAACCATCTTTTAGAACCATTTATTTCTCTGCCAAATATCATAACAAATACTTGGAGAAACATACATAATATATATAAAAGCATAACTGGCCTAATTTTAATAATTGGCAGTTTCTTTATGTATATTCTGTAATCAATTTTAGAAACAATTAACATTGCTATAACAGCAACAACAGCAAAAACCATCTGCCTTTCCAAGTAATATGCAGGGTCTCCATATTTCCTGCTGGCATTGTAAGAGCTTGTGCTATAGATCATTACTAAGCCAAAACACACTAAAAACAGTGTAAGAAACAGAAGGCTGTAATCGTAATAACTATGAAATTTCTTAGCCCTACCCCTCTCTCTTTCTTCCCTTGTCATATTGGCTCCAATCTGTACACAACGTACATAATTTTTTTGATATCTTTAATGTCATAATAACTTCTTAACGTACTCTTTAAACAAGCGGCCTCTTTCTTCGTACTCCTTGAACATTCCCCAACTAGCACAAGCAGGTGATAACAGTACACATTCCCCGGCTTTTGCTTGTTCATAACATATACTTACTGCAGTTTGCAAGTCATCAGCAAATAGGATGGAATGATACCCGTGTCTTCTTGCAGTTTCTGCAATTTTATCTTTTGTCTGTCCAATCAAAACCAATCCTTTTATTTTACCGTTAAAAGCTTCGATCCATTCATCAAACTCAGACCCTTTATCATATCCACCTGCAATTAAATAAGTTGGCACCTCCATGGACTCTATGGCCTTCATCGATGCATCTGGATTAGTTCCTTTAGAATCGTTAAAATATTTAACTTCATTTTTTGTTGTAACAAATTCAATTCGGTGTTCTACAGCTACAAAGGCTTTGATTGCTTTTCTAATAGAATCCATTGGTACATTTAATGCTATGCTCATTGCTGCAGCTGCCATTACATTTTCATAACTATGTCTTCCAAAGATATTAAGTTCATGAATATTACAAATTATTTCCTTATTGCCATCCATACTATATATTATATTTTCCTCTTGCAAATATATGCCCTGAGACAAAGTATGCACACTGCTAAAATATACAACATTACAGTTTAGTGTTTTACCAAATTCTCTTAAAACATCATCTTCATAATTTAACACACAGACATCCGTTTTGTTTTGGTTTTTCGTAATATTAAACTTTGCTGCTATATAATTATCCATGGTATGATGACGATTCAAATGGTCAGGAGTAATATTTAATATTGCACTTACATCAGGTCTGAACTGATCTATGGTTTCTAGCTGAAAACTACTCATTTCTGCTACAATCACACTGTCCTTTGTAGTTTCTAATGCTACTTTCGTATATGGTATTCCAATGTTACCAACTACGAAGACACTTTCATAATAGGTATTCATTATTTCCCCAAGCAGGGTTGTGGTGGTAGTCTTACCATTGGTTCCGGTTATAGCTGCTATTTTACCTTTGGAAAAATAATATGCTAACTCTATCTCACCGATTATCGTGATATTTTTTTCTCTTATCTTATTAACCATGTCTAAGTCTGTGGGTACCCCAGGACTAAGTACAGCTATATGTATACCCTGAAGCAGCTCTTCGCTTAAATCACCCAGTACAATTTTTCCCTTAAAGTCAGCACCAAGCTTTTCTCTTAATTCACTGGTATTTCGTTCTTTATTTCCATCAAAGAGTATAATTTCACAATTAATATTTTGCAAAAGCTTTGCTGCCCAGATGCCACTAAGTCCGGTACCAAATATCAACACATTATTATTTTCCAATTTCATTTTATCTTAATCCTCCCAAATGTTATAAACCCATAAGTGCAATTAAGCACAAAATTGCTGTCAAAACCGAGAAAACTGCGACCACTTTTGTCTCTGGCCAGCCACTCAGTTCGAAATGATGATGGATGGGAGCCATCTTAAAAATTCTCTTACCATTTGATACTTTAAAATAACTTACCTGTATAATGACTGACAGTACTTCAATGAAATAAATCAGCCCAACTATCAGTATAAATAACGGTAGTCTTAACATATATGCAGAAGCAGCCACAAACCCTCCCAGGGCCAAGGACCCTGTATCCCCCATAAAGACCCTAGCAGGATATACATTAAATAATAAAAAGCCCAAAAGACTCCCCGTAACAGCAAGGGTTATATGCGAAATACCACTATGTATGGCAAGGGCTACCACACTAAAAAATGTTGCAATCAAAAGTGTTACACTACTAGCCAAACCATCTAAACCATCTGTAAAATTAGCACCATTGACTGTTCCAACCATCACCAAAAACAGCAAAGGTATGTAAAAATATGTTGTATCTAAATATTTACCACCGTTGAAACCACCAGTAAAAGGGATTAACATAGTAGTACCTATATCTGTATAGTTTTTAAGGTA
>DALYNO010000172.1:0-7897 GCA_031975295.1 Anaerocolumna sp.
GCGCATCCTGCACGGAGTGCTTTTTATTTTACAGGATAGTTCAGAGAACTTTCCTATGATACAAAAAGATGCCCAGACAATTTCTATCTTAGAAATTGTCTGGGCATCTATTCCCTTACAGCTCATTTAATTTGTAAATATAATATATTTTATTAATTCCCATTAACTTCTCTCAAGATTAGCAAACTTTGTAAACTGTGACTGCCAAGCCAGTTTTACAGTACCGGTTGGACCATTTCTCTGTTTACCAATAATAATCTCAGAAATTCCTGCTTCTTCAGAATCATGATTATAGTAATCATCACGATAAATAAACATTACAATATCCGCATCCTGCTCAATTGCTCCAGATTCTCTAAGGTCAGAAAGCATGGGCCGTTTATCTGGTCTTTGCTCTACTGCACGGCTTAGCTGAGATAATGCAACCACTGGTACACTTAATTCTCTCGCCAGACCTTTTAATGATCTGGAGATTTCAGAAATTTCTTGTTGTCTGGATTCATTCTTCTTGCTGCCTGTCATAAGCTGTAAATAATCTATTATAACCAAACCTAAATTATGTTCAAGCTTAAACTTTCTGCATTTTGAACGCAACTCACTGATAGAAATACTGGATGTATCATCTATAATCAAATTGGAATTACCTATCATTCTAGCACTATCAACTAACTTTAACCAATCCTCGTCACTTAAATCACCGGTTCTAATGGACTGGGAATTTACTTTTGAGTGCATGGCCATAATACGTTTCACCAACTGATCCTTAGACATTTCCAAACTAAAAATAGCAGTAGTAACATTTCCTTTTAAAACTACATGCTCTGCAATATTAAGTACAAAAGCGGTCTTACCCATAGATGGTCTTGCCGCTATTAGAATAAGATCAGATGGCTGTAATCCTGCAGTTTTATAATCCAGATCATAAAATCCTGTAGCAACACCAGTTACACTTCCCTTATTTCTTGCTGCGGCTTCTATACTTTCCAAAGACTTAAAAACGATATCTCTAATACTAACAAAGTCTCCGGTATTTCTTTTTTGCAGCACATCAAACATCTTTTTCTCAGAATCTTCTAAAATTGTCTCTAGTTTTTCCTTGTCCAAATAGCACTCATTGGTGATGGCTTCCGTCACTTTTATCAATTGTCTGAGCATTGATTTTTCTTTTACAATGTTAGCATAATACCTAACATTTGCTGAAGTTGGTACAGATGTTATTAAATCCCTGATAAATTCAAGACTGCATAGCTCAGGGGGTACATCTTTTTCTTTTAATTTATTTTGCAGAGTAACTAAATCAACAGGTTTACCTTCATTAAAAAGCTCAATCATTGCTTCGTAAAGAATACCATAACGCTGCTGATAAAAATCGTCTCCCGTTATCACTTCAGAAGCTGCTACAATGGCATCCTTATCCATAATCATAGAGCCCACAACTGACTGTTCTGCCTCTGGGCTATGAGGAAGGATTTTCTTTATAAATGCCTCATCCACCTTGTTTCCTCCTAAAGTTTATAAACTAAGTCTCCTATAAATAGTAAACTGCTTGTTACAGGGTTACGTCATATTATTTCTATCACTTAACATCGAATAGAACTTTTATTGTTCACTAACTTTAACTTTAAGCTCTGCTGTAACTTGTGGATGCAGTTTAGCTGCAACTGTGTGAGTACCCAATGTTTTAATTGGATCAGCCAGTACTAACTTTTTCTTATCAATATCAATGCTATGTTTACTTATTAATTCAGCTGCGATTTCCTTGGAGGATATAGAACCAAAAGTTCTGCCACCTTCGCCAGTTTTTATTTTCAACTCTAAATGAATGGATTCTAATTTTTTGGCAAGGTCTTTTGCTTCTTCTAATATTTCTTTTTGTTTCTTTTCTTCTGCTGCCTTTTGTAATTTAAGATCATTTAAGTTTTTAGGCGTGGCTTCCATTCCTAATTTTTTAGGTAATATAAAGTTTCTTGCATAACCATCACTAACGTTTACAAGCTCCCCCTTTTTCCCTAATGCTTTTACATCTGAAGTTAATATTATCTGCATAAATAATCTCCTTTCAATTGAACAATTACTTAGGTAATTGTGAAACAGTAGGTTTGCTTTACTAACCCTATCTATTGTTTTACAAGTTATAGAGAGGTACTCTTTACAGTTCCCCTTCTTTTCTCATCGTGGATAACGTAGCCTTTAGGTTGTACATTGCTTCTGCCAGCGAAGAATTTGTAAATTGAGCCCCTGCCACACTCATGTGTCCACCGCCACCAAGTCGCTCCATAATCAGCTGAACATTTACTTCATCTATGGATCTGGCACTTAGATATATTTTATCATTAAACTCAGTTAACACAAAGGTTGCTCTTATATTTGTAATATTTAATAACTCATTGGCAACCTGGGCACCTAAAACCGTTGGACTGTTAATGCCCGCACTGGAACATACGGTGATGGCAAAATGATCCAGATAAACTTCTGTGGCACTAATGGCTTCTGCTTTTGTTTTGTATTCATCCATATCACTACGAAATGATTTTCTTATTCTTGTAACATCTGCACCATTTCTTCTTAAGAAAGCAGCAGCTTCAAAGGTCCTTACCCCTGTCTTGGTTAAGAAGTTATTGGTATCAATCATAACGCCGGCATACATGGCATCCGCTTCCACCTGTTTAAGTCTTAAGCCATCACCAATATATTGAAGAACGTCAGCAACCATTTCACAGGAAGAGGAAGCATAGGGTTCAATATAGGATAATACAGCATTCTCAATAGCTTCACCAGTCTGACGGTGATGGTCTAAGATTACAATGGTCTTTGTTAAGCTTAATAGTTCCTTACACTCTGTATAATTAGGTCTGTTAACATCTACAATTACAAGCAAAGTATTGTTATCAACTATTCCCATGGCCTGTTCACTTTTTAAAAACATATCCTCTTCATAGTCGGGATTATTAATAAATCTGGTCATAAGTGGTCTGACTGAAGTAGTGACCTCATTTATAACAATATGAGCCTTTTTATTTAAAGTTTTGGCAATTCTATAGATACCAATACCTGCACCAAAAGAATCCACATCACCAATGGCATGTCCCATAATCACAACTTTATCTTTTGCTTCCACGAATTCCTTAAGGGCATGAGCTTTTACTCTCGCTTTTACCCTGGTGCTTTTCTCTAACTGTATACTCTTGCCACCGTAATAGAGTAATTTCTCACCCTCTTTTACGACTGCTTGATCTCCACCCCTTCCAAGGGCCAAATCTATTGCAGCTCTGGCATATTCATAACCCGCTTGGTAGGATTCTGTGTTAACACCCAGACCGATACTAATGGTTACTGACATTTCATTGCCAATATTGATAGCTCTTACTTCTTCTAAAATATTAAATTTAGTATTCTGCAGCTGTGGTAAATATTTCTGTTTAAAAACAAAGATGTACTTATCTTTTTCCATCTTCTTTATAATTGCATCTATACTTTGCATATATTTATTGATTTTTCTGTCTACCAAAGCTACAAGGAGTGAACGTCTTACTTCATCTATACTTTCTAAGGCTTCTTCGTAATTATCAATATACAATAGACCTGTTACCATCTTCTGCTCATAATTTTGTCTGGCCAGTGTCTTCATCTGGGTTTCATCATAAATATACATGGCAATTAGACTGTTAGAATCAATTTCTGAGTTTTCTTCCTCATAACCAAAGGATAAATGTTCTAAAAAACCTTCTGCTATAATCTTTCTTAAATGAATTCTGTAATGTCTGTCATTTTTCACCAATTGCACTTCCTGATCTTGCATATCTTTTGGCAAAAGAGCTGTAGTAACTTCAGGAAATATTTGAGTGATAGACTTACTGGCTTTATGGTCATCTTCAATGATATCTAAAAATTCGTTATTTCCCCACAACAGCCTGCCTTCATAGTCTAGTATACCATAGGGAAGGGCCATGTCTTTTAATAACTGCTTTTGTACCTGTCCATAATCAGCAGCATAGCGAATTAAATCACCAATGATAAGAGGGCGTTTAAAAAAGTATAAAAACATTGCAATCACCACATATACCACAACAAATCCAGACATAGTAATCCCTGCTCTGTTATCAATGAGATATATTCCAATATTCATAACAATTAGTAATAAAGACATCATAATCGGCCAACGCAAGTACGATTGTAGTGTCCCTTTTACTTTAACTTTCTTTTTCATATAGTCCTCTTTCCAAATATATAGATTTCACATTAACTTTTCCGTAAATTACATTATACCATTACAGGAATAAGATGAAAAGCTTTTTTTCTGGACAGAGATTTACCAGTTAAGACTCAGATAAATTAGTATCATATTCCGACATAATTGAAAATAAATCAATTATATTTTAAATTTATTAATTTCTTTTTTCATTTCCTTGATTCTTTCCAAAAGACTTTCCGCTGAAGTAGCAACATCTTCCGATGAACTGGTCATTTCTTCAGTAGATGCCGTTATTTCTTCAGTAGCTGCCGAAGTCTCTTCTGCAACGGCGGATATTTCTTCAATTCTTGTTATATGCCCCACTTTATCCCGATCAATAATGTCCGTACTTTCTTTTACTGTGGCGATTTTAGGAATAATTTCCTCAATTGCTTTAGCAATATTTTCAAAAGATTCCATTGTACTGTTAATGATTCTTGTCTGTCCAGCAAATTCCGCACTGACATGATTAGTAGCCTGAATCATATTTTCATTTTCGTGGTAGATATCGTTGATTAGAGTGGAAATATTGGCAGCAGATTCCCTGGAGCGTTCCGCCAGATGTCTGATTTCATCTGCCACAACAGCAAAGCCTCTCCCGGTTTCTCCTGCCCTTGCGGCCTCTATTGCAGCATTTAAGGCTAATAAATTCGTTTGCTCTGCTACTTCATTAATGAGATTGGTAATTTCATGAATCTTAGCAATATTATCTCCAAGAACAGAGATTCCCGACTCAAAGTCATGAAAAGATTGATTCGTACCCTCTACAGAATGGGAAAGCTTCTTCATCATTTCATCGCTTTCCAAAGATTGTGCCATGATTTCTTTGGCATTGCCATCTATTCTTTTAATTTCTAAAGCAATTTGATTTATTCGGGTCCAAAAATCATCCAAACCATCACTCATAAAAGATAAGTTATCTGCTTGTTCTACTGTACCCCTGGCCACCTCCTGGATAGATGCTGCTACAACGGAGGATGAACTACTCATCTGTTCTGATATTGCTGATAGATTCCCAGCATCCATACTTATAATATTGGAAGTCTCCACAACTGTTCTAACCATGTCTTTCATGGCGTTTTGGGTAGTATTAACAGCGCGAATCATATCTCCAATCTCATCTTTTCTATTTAAATGCTTAGGCAGTATGTCTGTTGTAAAGTCTCCATTTGCCACTGGTGACAGATAGAGAATAGCAGTCTTAATACCTTTTGCTATACTCCCTGCAATTCTGAATGTAATTGCAATGGCTATAAGAATAAAAAGAGTCGCTATGACACCAATAGCCCCTATTAAAATATACAATTCAGATAGTACCTCACTTCGTGGAACATTTACACCTATAGACCAATCTGTTCCCTCTACAGAGCAATAAGCAAGGTATTTTCTTTCTCCATTATAGGTATACTCACCCACACCACTCTTACCATCAACCATTTTCTGCTCTAAGGCAGCAATTTCTTTAAGACTTTTATCTGTCTTAACATTCTCTAAGTCATTGTCTAACTTATCTACTAACTCTTGGTTAACATGGGCAATTTTTACACCTTCTCCATTTAACATAAATGCGTATCCTGATTTGCCAACTTTTATATCCGTTACAAGTTTACTGATATAGTCTCCATCTTTCATAGTAGCTAACACCCCTGCTATTTTTCCATTTATATAGATGGGTGCGGCACTAATAACGGCTATTTTATTTTCTGTTCTGCTCATTAGTGGATCTGATATATTTGTAATGCCTTTTACTGCTTGCTGGAAATACTCTCTGTCAGCTATATTAGCTGATGTGTTATTGGTATAAACCATATTTCCATCCAAATCAGCAATACCTATTTTCAAATACCCATATTTTTCAACTGCATTACTTAAACTTACCAACTTCTCATTAACGGATAACTCTGGATCCGTTACATCTTTTCTTTCAGCCAGTAAATTAACATTTAGTATTTGGTACTCTACTCTGCTTGTAACTACTTTTGAACTTTCCTCAGCTACCGTTTGTAACATCTCAGTTACCGTGTTCTTTAGTGCTTTTGATGACTGCATATACACTAATATGCCCATTCCTAAGATCATAACACTAATCAGCATTGTTATGAATATTACCAACTTTGTCTTAATGCTTTTCATTATAAATTCCTCCCACAATTACCTTAATATAAAATAATTATTACCCTCAGTTATGGTATCACGATATTCAAATATTGTAAATTTATTTCAACATTTTTCCTTATATTTTTCCTTTAATCGACATTGCAGAAATATGTTACCTATCTTAATTTTGAAGAACTAGCAAGGAACCAAAAATAATCCCTCCAAGGCAGCAGTACATATTGTACTGCCTACTTTAGAGGGATTCCAAAAATACATAGTTGACTTTGCTAGATTATATGACTTACTTCTCCTTTTTACCTACTTGTAAAAAAGCTGCAACCAGGGACAGTAACCAAGTCACTACAAAGAGTATAATACCAGTTATAGCTTGAGAACCTGCATGAAAAGCGGCCTCATTTCCAAGTTCCAGGTTTGAGCCAAAGATATAGCCAAAAGATTCAACACGCATACCAATAAATGTTACACCAGACATAATAATCAATACAGCTGCGGCAACACGAAAAATATCTACTATGATAGTAACAAGCTTTCCATTTGACAGCTGTGGGAGCACAACAGTGGTGGCAATTAAAACCAGTGCACAAACCATCATGAATACTACCCGGGTGTTCATATCCTTATAATATGCTGCAGAAACATTGGAGACATAAATGGTTAAGGTAATCATGGTCATGACAGCAACAATCACATATGCCAGAAAACCTGCCTTTTGCTTTCTTAAGAATTCCATTGTTTTTCCTCCTTCTTCCCTTTTACAAAACCAAATGCATATAAACCGAAACATAATACAGTAAGCGCCATACTTGCATAAATTGTTCCGTCAAGAGCAGTTTCCCACCAAGGAGTAACACTTACCGTAGCAACATTTTGAGCAGCACTGTGTGCAAAGGCATATAACTGATACTTCATATTCTCTCTTGCATAGTTTATAAGCTGCTCATCCTTTGAAATAAGCTCCATAGTCATATATGGCCATGACTCCGTTACTTGCTCCATGGTTTCACCTGTACTAAAGTCTGCCATCATGGTCACACCTGCCGCAATACACATTTCAGGACGGAAGTAACCCATGTTGTTTACCATATCTGTAGATAGAATTCCCTTAAAGCCCCATTCTTCTCTAAGTATATTCTTCAGTAAGCCAACGGAACCATTGACAGGCGTTGCGCCAATACGGCTAAAGGAGGTCATTGCACCAATAGCACCAGCATCTTCAAATGCACCCTGGAATGCACGAAGTTCACCTTCACGAGCCTTTTGTTCTGTCATATAAGGAGCCACACCGCTTCGCTGTGTTTCCTGATCATTAAAGGCAAAATGCTTGGGTCCCATTATTACCCCATAGTTAAGTGCACCTGTAACTGTTGCTGCTGCCATATAGTTAGAGAGCATGGCATCCTCTGAATAGTACTCAAAGTTTCTTCCGTTATAAGGGCTGCGATGTAAATTGGCTGCAACACCCCAGATAATTAGATTACCACGCCAAATTCCATTATTACCTACAAGCTCACCCCATTCAAGAACCAAATCTTTGTTAAAGGTACATGC
>DALYNO010000173.1:0-7878 GCA_031975295.1 Anaerocolumna sp.
AAAAGGAAGACCTAAAAAAAGCCTATTATCCCTTTTCTTTTCTCAGTTAAAAGATATGCTAATTTACGTTTTACTTGGTGCCGCAGTGGTAACCATATTTATTCATGAGTATGTGGATGCCATAATTATTCTTTTTGTAGTTATTTTAAATGCTGTAATCGGTGTGGTACAGGAAGCCAAAGCTGAAAAGGCCGTGGAAGCTCTGCAAAAAATGACTACACCAAGATCTTTAGTACGACGTGATTCTGAAATAAAAGAAATTAATTCAGAAGATGTAGTACCTGGTGATATTATTATATTAGATGCTGGGCGTTATGTACCTGCTGATTTAAGACTTATTGAGAGTGCTAACCTTCAAATTGAAGAATCTGCCTTAACAGGTGAATCCGTTCCATCTGAAAAAAACGCAAGTAAAGTATTAGAAGACCCTAAACTGCCCATTGGTGATAAAGAAAACATGGCTTTTATGTCAACCCTTGCCACCTATGGACGTGGAGAAGGAGTTGTCGTTGCCACTGCAATGGATACAGAGATTGGTAAGATTGCCAAGATTCTGGATGAAGATAATAATGAATTAACACCTTTACAAAAACGTCTGGAAGAGCTGGGTAAAATACTGGGCTTTTTGGCAATTGGTATCTGTGTTTTTATCTTTGTACTCGCTCTCATTCAAAAGAGAGACCTGTTTGAAATGTTCTTAACAGCCATAAGCCTTGCTGTTGCAGCAATCCCTGAAGGTCTGGCGGCAATTGTGGCTATTGTCTTAGCACTAGGTGTCACAAAGATGTCCAAAATCAATGCCATAGTTAAAAAATTGCCAGCTGTAGAGACTCTGGGTTCTGTTAATATTATATGTTCTGATAAAACAGGAACACTGACCCAGAACAAAATGACTGTAGTAAAATCCTATACCCTTAATCATTTAAAGGATATAAATACTTCTGGCCCAGTGCACGAGCCTTCCTCCGATGAAAAAGAATTAATCAAATCTTTTGTTTTGTGCTCAGATGCAACTTATGAAAATGGTCAGGGCACTGGAGATCCAACTGAGGTTGCCCTTATCGTTTTAGGTGACCGCTTCCATTTAGATAAAAACAGCCTAAATACTTCTCATAAACGTGTGTCTGAAAAGCCTTTTGACTCAGACCGTAAGTTAATGTCTACCCTTAATGAAGAAGAAGGTGGTTATCGCATTCATACAAAAGGCGCTATTGATAATATATTAAACCTGTCTACCACTGCTCTTATGGATGGCAAAATTGTTCCTCTTACACCTGAGATCAAAGCTAATTTCTTAAAGATTACGGAGGAAATGTCTGACTCTGCTCTTCGTGTACTAGGCGTAGCGTTCAAAAATACAGATTCCGTAATAGAGGTAGAGGAATTTGAAAAAGATTTGACCATAATTGGTATTGTAGGTATGATTGATCCTCCTAGATTGGAAGTTAAAGATTCTATCAAAGAAGCCAAATCCGCCGGGATCACACCTATTATGATAACCGGAGATCACAAAAATACTGCTGTTGCCATAGCGAAAGAATTGGGTATTGCAGAATCTATTACACAGAGTCTTACAGGTGCAGAGATTGATGAAATACCTGACGAAGAATTTGCAAACAGTATTAATCATTACAGGGTATTTGCCAGAGTTTCCCCTGAACATAAGGTTAAGATAGTTAGAGCATTTAAGTCTCATGGAAATATAGTTTCTATGACTGGAGATGGTGTAAATGATGCTCCTTCTCTTAAATATGCCGATATTGGTGTTGCAATGGGTATTACAGGAACTGATGTTGCAAAAGGTGCCAGCGATATGATTTTAACTGATGATAACTTTACAACCATCGTTGGAGCTATTGAAGAAGGACGAAATATCTATAATAATATTAAAAAAGCCGTAATCTTTTTACTTTCCTGTAACTTAGGTGAAGTAGTAACCATTCTGGCCTCAATTATCTTCTTTTGGCCAGTTCCTTTACTGCCTACCCAAATCCTTTGGATTAACTTAATTACGGATTCCCTTCCAGCTATTGCACTTGGTGTTGATCCTGGCGATAAAGATGTAATGAAACAAAAACCCCGGAATCCAAAAGAAAGTTTTTTTGCACAGGGTGCAGGGTTAAGGGCCATTCTTGGAGGATTTTTAATTGGTATCTTAACACTGGCTGCCTTCTATTTTGGTCTTGATGAACACGGATTTAGTTTAGGTGATAAGAACATTCCAGAAGAAGTAATGACATATGCAAGAACCATGTCTTTTGTTGTATTAGCTGCTTCTCAGTTGTTTTATTCCTTAGCTGTAAGACATGGAAGAAAGTCAATTTTTCAGATTGGCCTCTTTTCCAATATGTATTTGATTGGTGCAATTATTATTGGTTTCATTCTCCAATTAACTGTTATATCCGTTCCATTTTTGGCTAATGCCTTTAAGGTTCATAATCTAAGTGCCAGAGATTGGATCATTGTGATTGGATTTGCATTGGTACCATTGGCATTGAACGAAATGATTAAGTTGTTTATCAGGATATTTAAAAAGGAAGAAATATAAGAATAATGTCCCTGTATAATTAGTAATAAGTTGTAATGATGGCAACTACTTGATTTAATAGGCAATATAAAAATTGTAATAGCAATGGTTACTGTGTATTTTATGCTTGAGTAATACCAGTAATCATTGCTTTATATTTTTAGACCAATATAGATTTAAAAGAATCAGATACATTTCCTTTGATTTCATATTTTAATACACATTAAAAGTCACATTATAAATTTAAATTAACATTTTCTCTAAAAAACCACCTGAATTAAGAATATATCCTTATCTTAATTCAGGTGGTTTTTATGTTTCACTAAAATTATCATCTATTAAAACTAGATTAATAATTATATTTACTAATAATTATTTATTTAAATACAATGATTGCATCCTTGCACTTAATTCTAAGGGCTGCTGTTTCAACTACACGGAATACATGGTTGAAATCTTTTGTTTCAAGATATCCGGTTTCTATATCCTTGCCTACGCATAAATCCAGATATTGAGGTTCGGCACATACTAATACCGCCTGGTTCTTACCAAGTACTGATGAATGGAATAGGCGGCCTTCCAGCATTTTGCTGATGCGGTCCACTTCCATGGTACCAAGAGTTGGTATTACTCTGTGTAGCTTAGCAAATAGGTCAGGGCTTACAATTAAGGAATAATTGCCTATAATACCCTTACTTCTAAATTGTGCAAGTCCTGCAGCAACATCCATAAATGCATTTTCACCTTCGGCCCAGTCACCCTTCTCAATTTCTGTAGCATCTTTGGCTGTAAGAAGACCCTCACTACCTAAAAATTCACTTCCATAAAAGATGAGATTATCTTCTTTGTTAGCTATCTTCTGTGCTGCCAATAATGCTCTTGAAAAGTCTAATGGAAATCCAGATTTCTGGCTGTATTCTAAGTCCCTCCATAACAGGGTAAAGTCTTCATATATTTGAGGAAGTTCTACAAAATGTCTACCTACGGTTTTCACTATTCCGCCGTTGTCTTCTTCATCTGTTGTAACTTCATCTACCTGTATACTTAGAGCACCTGCTCCAAGAGGTCCATATAAAGATATAAACTTTCGTCCTACTAGGTTCTTACGTACAGCTGATACAATGGTTTTGTCTAATTCACTCCAAAATCCTTCTGGAAATGATACTGAATCTCTAGCTAAAAAATCCATAGAAATACCTCCTTTATTTATTTAATAAGGCTTCCAACTGTTGTGTTAACAGGTGCTTCTTTAATGCCTAAGTCCTCCATCATCTCTTTTACTTCTGATTCACCCTCAGCAAAAAATTCTGCTTCTTTTGGGTCAAGATGACGTAATAGTGTCATAAGTTCACCAACATGAGCCTTTTCTTCATCTCTAATATCTCCAATTACTTTCTTGGCAAATTCATCATCTGTTGCCTGCACATGGGCATCATATAAATAAATAGCCTCTAATTCTCCAGCTATATCTAATCTTATTGCCTGAATGAGTTCCTCCTTAGATAATTTTCGATTTACATTACCAACAAATGGGTTTGCAAAATTTGGCATAAAAACATCTCCTTTCAGTATTTTATATATTTTTCTAGTAGTTCTTTTAATAAAGAAATACTGTTATATCAATTATTTTTGTTTTTACATACTATAATTTCTCGTCTTCTACTTCTAGTAGTGACTTTCTAATTAAGCCCTTTGTGCAATCATATTACATTTTGATAAATTTTAACCTGAACCCTATTTAATATGTTCTTTAGAAGTTAAAATTATCCGGGTCACTGCAGTATCTTTTTGTGCCAGTCATAGTAAAGATCTGTTTCATATCCTCATCACTTAATTCAAAATCAAAAATGTTAAAGTTTTCATCAATTCTACTAGGCGTAACAGATTTTGGTATTGCTGATACTCCATTTTGCAGGCTCCATCTAAGTGCAACTTGGGCTGGTGTCTTTCTGTATTTTTCACCAATTTCCTTTAAGATAGGTGAATCTGTTAATCCACCTCTAAGAAGTGGCGTATGAGCCTGAGCAACAATACCTTTTTCCTTACAGTATCTAATTAGTTCTGCCTGGTTATATAAGGGATGGCATTCAAATTGATTTACTGCTGGAATTAGAGTAGTACTTTCTAAAAGACTATCTAAATGATGCGGTAAGAAATTGCTTACTCCAATTGCTTTTGCTCTGCCTGACTCATATATTTTCTGTAAATCTTCCCAGGATTTATGAAAACTTTCTTTTACTGGCCAGTGAAGTAGATATAAGTCCACATATTCCATATCCAATTTATCTATACTTCTTTCAAAAGCACCTAAAACATCATTATTTCTCTGAGCATCATTCCATACTTTTGTTGTAACAAATATTTCTTTTCTAGGTACACCGCTTTCTTTAATACCTTGGCCTACACCTTCTTCATTTTGGTAAGCTGCAGCTGTATCTATTAATCGATAACCATGGGTTAGTGCATATGTTACTGCCCTCATGGCTTCCCCTTCCTGGGTTGCTTTAAAAACACCAAGTCCTAACATTGGCATGGTATGTCCATTATTTAATCTAATATTCATAATAACACTCCTAACTATCAATCTGATTAATATACTATAATAAAAATTATTTATTATAAATTAAGTACAACTTCTCTTAACATTTAATATTAATAGATTACTTAATGATATAATAAATATTTCCAGTTGTCAAATGGTGATTTGTCAGTTTTTTATATATTTACCCTATAATTTTCTCACATATTTCAGTATGTAGTGGTTTTTTAACTTTAATATCTGACATCTTGATTAGCAGTTGTTATTGTTTGCTTAATTATGTAAATTCTAACGATTACTCTTAATCCTATGTATCCTTACAGTATAATATTCTACGAATACTATTCCTAGAATATTATGCTGTGATAAATGGATAAATGAACCTATTTTATTATGTAGTAATGCCTTCTTTATTTTGATATTTCAATAGTGAATTGTAAATGTCTCCTGAAATAAACTGACTAATGTTATGAACTATTGCTTTCGGATCTTCTTCCATGCCCGTACGTATCCATTGAAACATAGCACCTACAATAGCATATTTATAGAAATCTGCTACATATATTTTATAAGAGTCTGAAACGTTCATACTCTCTGCCTCTTTGTTTACAACATCCATTATCAAATTATATACCTGTCCGTATAAAAATCTTTCCAACTGTTCTCTGCCTATAGAGTGAAATGCACTAATTACCAATCGTTGATTCTCTAGTAGAAAATAAAATATACGTACAAATCTTTCCTGAAAGCCTTTACAAGCACTATACTCCCCAAGAGCTTTTGTCCCTTCTGCAATAAATATCCATTCAATTAAATCATAGATATCCTTATAATGATAATAAAATGTCTGTCTGTTAACCTCACTATCTTCTGTAATATCCCTGATTGATATTTTCTCCAAAGGTTTTTCTTGTAATAATTTTTTTAAAGAAGCCGCTAATGCATTTCTTGTAGTCTGGTACATAACTTACTCCTTTTCATTTGGTTTATCTTAATAGGTAATTGTGAAACTCTTAGACTTAATTTATTTACCATTTGTATAATATATACTAGAATCCTGATTGTTTCGCAATTTGCTATGGTTTATCCTAAGGTGTTTGCTTCATAAAAGTACTTTCTTCCATAATTTTATAGTACCACCGGAGTATAAATTTGTAAATACAATTAAATGGAATGTTATATGGTAGTGCAATGAATGAGGCATAAGTTTAAATTACAGAAATCCTATTAATTAAAATAACTCATCCAGCAATATATAATATCGAATCTTTTCCTCGTCTGCTTCAATACCAAGTTCCTCAAACAATATGTTTTGCAGCAATTGCAGTTCTTCTTCCCGGTCCATATCCTGCAGGTTATGTTTGAGAGAACGGACTGCCAAAGCAATATCCTGCCATTTATCTCCTATTCCACAAAGGCCAAGATCTATAAAACCTGCCACCTCATTATGATATAAAAACACATTAGGCAGACAATAGTCACCATGAATCAGGACAGGTTCCTCCAATGGTTTATGATTCTCTAGATATTCATATAACTCCATGGGATTTCTAAATCCCTGCTCCGTAAAGGTGTCCGTTTCTGCATGCTCTAAATCAAGTTCGTTGTTTATAATTCTCTCCTTGGCACGCTTAAGTTTGTAATCAAGATTAATTGTTCTAGGGCATTCTTTCATATCCACTGTCCAAAGCTTTTTAAGACCTTTTCCCAATAACCGCACTACTTGGGAACTATCCTTCATTAATTCTGGGTCACAGGCCATTTTACCCTCAATCTTTGTCATTAACAAATAGTTCTTCCTGTCGTCAGAATAAAAATGAAGTATTTCCGGTACCGGAAGTTTCCCTTGAAGCCATCTCATCATCTGATATTCGCCATCTGAGATGTCATTTTTTCCCTCCACTTTAAGTACCAAATTATTATCAAATATAAATATATGAGATCCTGAGCAGCCAATGGTATCAACTGTAAATCCTTGCCCTTCTATTTTGTTCCTCATTTCTTCTGGTATATCAGATAAAATATGTGTAAGAATATCCTTATTCCTGCTCTTCTCACCAAGCAGATACTCCATTACCTGGGTATCACGTATGACCCAGGGACATTCCTCTAATGCAATTACACTCTTATTTCTATTAATTGCTTCAGACAGTGATATCCATGCAATCTGGTAATCATAATCTTTTTCATACTCATCTAATTTTCTGTTTCCAACTTCCCTTTCTACTTCACAAAGAAAATAATTGGATTCCATCTCCATAATATCTGCTGTTATGCCCTTCCTTCTTTCAAGAACTTTTCCATAACTAGTAATGGATGATTCTATTACCTGATAACCCGTCTCTTCCTTCACCTCACGAATTAATGCCTCTTCTATGTCTTCTTCTGATTCTACACCACCACCTGGAAATTTATACTCTCCATACTTACTATAGATGAGCAGATATTGATCTCCTTTGGCAATAATTCCTCTTGCTGCACTTCTCTTAAATATGGAATTTTCACTGTGGTAATTTTTTAAATCTATTGTAATTTCCATCAGATTCTTCTCCTCTATAATTTTTAATAAAAACAATTCTTTTATATATATTTTCTAGAATTCCTATGTCTCTTTTATAATAGCATACTCATCTTCCAAAATGTTATAGTAATTTTGATTTCATAACAAAAAGGATAGAAAATATCTTTAATGAATTGATTCTATAAAGTTTATTTGAAAATACTATGATTGACTCTTCTATGCAAAATATAAATATATTATGAGTCGCCCGACAAATGCCCTACTTTTTATATTACGATGGCAATTTGCACA